>NZ_NCAS01000017.1:0-65185 GCF_002255515.1 Acidiphilium sp. 20-67-58
TCGAAGGCGTCAGATTCAACGACGGCGTCGCACAATCCGACGCCACCCAGAGCCGCGCCGCCTGATCACGCCGCGTCACCCAAATTCCGCCATAGCTCCCGGGTTGCCGCAGGAAGGCGCTAATCAATTATAAACATGTTTGTTTCATATAACTTTTCACATCCCGGCGTCGCGGCGGACGGAAGGAGACCACGCAGCATGCCGCAGGCCATCTCTTGAGTAGCGGCCCGAGTCTGCCGGGGGGCGCGGGCCGATGACGACGAATGGAAGATCGCATGCGCTCGCTGTCCATATCCCTCAAATTCAATCTCGTTCTCGCCCTGTTTGCCGTCTTCGCCCTCGCATCCGGCATCTATTCCAGCCTTGCCATCGCCCGGATCGATCGCCACGCCGAAAACATCACCAGAACGCTGGCCCGCGCCGAGACGCTCGAAATCCTCGCCAACCGCGCCATCCAGACCTTCGTGGTCGATCGTGAGTGGCAGGCGCTGGCCACCACGCCGCACGCCTACGCCAGGGCAGGCGAGGGGGCCCGGCAGTCAATGACGTTCTTCAACACCATGCTCGATGACGCGATCAAGGCGTTGCCATCCGAGCGCAAGCCGCTGGCAGACTTCAAGCGCCGCGGCAACGCGCTCGCCCGCGAGAGCTGCGTCGCGGCGCAGCCGCCGGTGAACGGCAATACGGATGTGATCACCGATCCGCCGACCCGCCAGCGCCTGCTGACCGTCTGCCTCCCCACCCTGCCGCCGCTCACGGCGGACATGATCGCCGAGCGCGTCCGGATGGACAGGCTGACCAGCGCCCGCCTCGCCGCGATGTCGCATGAAACCCGGAACACGATCCTCGTCACCCTGATCGGCCTGATCGCCGGCTTCATCCTGGTAATGGCGGTGGCCCAGCTCATCATCCGCCGCGGTGTGACCGGGCCGCTGCGCGCGCTCGGCGGCACCATGATGCGGCTGATGCGGGGCGATCTCGATGTGCAGGTCGAGGTCGAGCGGCGCGACGAAATCGGCGACATGGCGCGCTCCGTCGCGGTGTTCCAGGAGAACGCCCGCAAGACGCTGAGCCTCGAACAGGAAGCCGCCGCGATGCGCGCGCGCGAGGAGGCGGAGCGCGCCCGCAGCGAGGCGGAAAAGGCCGAGGCCGCCGCGCAGCAGATGTTCGTGGTCGGCGAACTCGCCCAGGGCCTCGCCAGCCTGTCGAACGGCGATCTGACCATCCAGCTGACAAAGCCCTTCGCCGGCGTCCACGAGCAGTTGCGGCAGGATTTCAACATGGCGGTCACCCGCCTCGGCGAGACGACGCGCGCGATCGCCGAGGCCGCGCAGAAAATCTCCATGGTCTCGACCGAGATCACCGAGGCGACGGACAATCTGTCCAGCCGCACCGAACAGCAGGCCGCCAGCCTCGAGCAGAGTGCCGCCGCGATCAACGAACTCACCGCAACCCTCAACCGCACCGCGACCAGCAGCGCCGAGGCGCATCAGGTGACCCTGACCGCGCGCGAACGGGCGGAAACCTCGGGAACGGTGATGCGCGAGGCCGTCGTCGCGATGAGCGCGATCGAGGCATCGACCAGGCAGATTTCCGACATTCTCGGCGTCATCGACGAAATCGCCTTCCAGACCAATCTCCTGGCGCTGAACGCCGGGGTCGAGGCGGCGCGCGCGGGCGATGCCGGGCGGGGCTTCGCCGTGGTCGCAACCGAAGTCCGCGCCCTGGCCCAGCGCTCGGCCGATGCGGCGAAGGAGATCAAGACGCTCATCGGCAAGTCGGATCGCGAGGTCACCACCGGGGTGAAACTCGTGAGCAACACCGAGCAGGCAATGCTCGGCATCCTCGCCGAAGTCGGCACGATGAGCGGGCTGATCGCCGAGATCGCGGAAGCGGCGAAGGAGCAGGCCACCGGGCTCGACCAGGTCAACACCGCGGTCGGCCAGATGGACCAGATGACCCAGCAGAACGCGGCCATGGCCGAGCAGACGACCGCCGCGACCCGTGGATTGATGGGAGAAGCCCAGTTCCTCGCCGAGCGGGTCGCCCAGTTCAAGCTGGGCCAGCCAGTCGCGACGTCCGCCCCACCCCGTCCCGCCCCATCTCGTCCCGCAGCGTCCCGTCCCGCAACATCCCGGCCGGCAACCGCGCCCCGCAAGCCTACCGCAGCACCGGCTGCCGCGGCACAATTTGCCGAAACCGACGGACAGGCCTGGGCGGAATTCTGAGGGATCGCCCGCCGGCGCTGCGCCTTCCATCGGCCGAAAACGAAATCCCCTTTCCACCCGCGAGGATGGAAAGGGGAGTGTCGGAAGCTGGAGCACGTTCCGATCCGAAAGGATCGGATGACGCTCCAAGGGCCCGCGTCAGGCCGAACGCCGTGTCACGCCGTCATCGGCGCCGCACGGCACCCGGCCGGGTTTCAGGCGTGCAGGGTCTTGAGATAGGCGATGATATCCAGCGCCTGGGCCTTGCTCAGGCGGCCCTTCCACGCGGGCATGGGCTGATCGAGCCGGTCGCCATCCTCGTCGCGCGCATCGAGAATGGCGCGGACAAGCAGCTTGGTGCTGTGGTGATAGGTGTTTTCAAGCCCGGGGGCGCGCAGGTTTGCCGACACCGCCTTGCCGAAATGCACGCCACCGGCGCCGTTCGCACGATGGCAGCCGCTGCAATGCGCCATGTAAAGGGTCTTGCCGGTGGTGACCGCGCTGGCATGCGCAAGGCCGGTGCCGGCCAGCAGCGAGGCGAAGATCGCGCCAACGATAAAGCGTTTCATGATGTCAGGCTCCTGTGACCTAAGAATAATGCTGGATTGGACGCGGCGAACGGCGAAAGACCGATCATCTGACCTGAAGTTTTCAAACCTGTACGCCAGATGCGCGTGTATCTGCAACGAAACGACCGGTGTCAATCAGGTCGAGGGCCGTTCCCGAACCATCGTTCCGAAGACAAGGTGTGGTCTTTCCGTTCTTGCTGATAAATTGCAGAGGTTACGATTTATTTCATTACTGTGAAATCACCATGACAATTTCTCACCCGCACCCCAGCCCGTCCCGCTTCCCTTGCCGCGCGCGGCAAATCACATTTCTTCAATGTAACAAAAAAATCACCGAAATCCACCAAAGGCGTGATCCTATTTTTCAATTTATTCTGTAAAACAACTTTCACATATGAGTATCCCCGGCGAATTTCGGCTCGAAACCATCCGGAAACCCTCGCTCATCCGCCCGATATTGTCCTTCTGCCCGGGGCGTGACTTCAAACCTTAACGTGACGAAACGTAACCTCCCCTCTAGACGCGGGCCCATCGTTCACCGCTTGGCTGGAACCCGCGACATCGCCCTTGTCGCGCTCCGCGTTTACTCTGGGAGAGAGCCGGATAATGAAATTATCCAACATCGTTTCCGTTAGTTCGACACTGCGCACCGCCTTGCTCGCGGGCGCCAGTGTGTTCGCGCTCATGCCACACGCTCACGCCCAGACCGTCAGTGCCGGACAGGTTTCGGCGACGGCGACCACGAAATATTACACGCATCTTGGCAAATCGAGCGTCAAGCTCACCAAGAAGAAAATCTTCAAATCCGAGCAGTCGCAGGCGGTCGTCAGCCGGCAGGACATCCAGGCCCTCGGCCCGTCGACCAGCTCGGCCGGCGCGCTGTCCGCGGCGCCGGGCGTGCAGATCCGCGGCTATGGCGGCAATTCCGATACCGCCCGCTACCAGATCCAGCTGCGCGGTTCGAAGGTCGGCTGGTCATCGACGAACGGCGACGCCGAGCGCAACGGCCTGACCGTCCTGTTCGACGGCATTCCGATGAACAACACGATTTCCCATAACGGCCAGTGGGACTCCAACGAAATCCCCATCACCCAGCTCTTCAGCGGCATCAACGTCATCTACGGCCCGGGCAACCCGGATACCCGCTGGTTCGACTCGGTCGGCGGCACGATCAACTATGTCCCGGTCCAGCCCACCAAGCGCCCGCACTACCAGGTCGGCATCGCCTATGGCAGCCAGCAGACCGAAAACCTCCATTTCATCTTCGATACCGGCGAATACAATGGCTGGAGCGGCGTCATCGGCGGCGGCTATGCCGGTGCCAAGAGCTACTGGGGCGGAACCTCGGTCGGGCACTATAGCTGGCCCGCCCAGTCGCACGCGATCTATGCAAAGCTGGTCAAGGATTTTTCCAACGGCTCGCTCAGCTTCGCTGTCTATAACGACAACAACGTCGAATACGCGCCGCGCCCGAATTTCATTCCGCTGACCCCGATCCCCGGCGTCACCGTCACCGGCTATTCCGGCTCGCCGCTGTTCAGCCAGCAGACCTCAGGGTTCTACGGCACCGGCACGCCGGATATCTGGTTCAAGCAGCTGCAGGTCCGCGACACCATCCTCTACAGCAAGATGTCGGTCGCGCTGTCGAAGGACATGACCTTCCATAACAATATCTGGTATCGCTGGGGTCATCGCGTCCATTACCGCGTCAACAATTACGGCACCAATTCGCCGCTCGCGGGTGCGGCCTACGCCCCGAACTCGACCAACAGCGAATATTATTACCCGACCACGAATCAATATGGCGATAATCTCTATTTCGATTATCACCTGCCCTATAACGACATCAAGTTCGGCGGCTATGTCATCTACGAGCGGTATTACTCGCCCTACCGCGGCTACAACTATCTCGGCGTTGGCGGATCGACCCAGCAAAATCCGGCGCAAATCCAGAAATTCACTGTCTACACCACCTACGCCAACGCCTTCCTGCAAGACACGATCCACCCGTTCAAAGGGTTCTCGATCACGCCCGGCATCGCCGAGGTGTCCTACCACACCGATTTCCACAACGATCTTCCGATCGGTGGCACCAACCAGATCGGCGCCGGCGATGGCTCCAAGACCTTTGTCCGCGCCGAACCCTCGATCGGGCTGCGCTACGAGGTCACACCCTGGGCCGCGCTCTACGGCAGCATGGCGATCTCCTACCAGAACCCGACCGACAATGCCTTCGGCGCCAACCAGCAAAATCCTGTCAACCTCTCGATCCTGAAGCCGACCCAGGCGCGCGACTACGAAATCGGCCTCAAGCTGTTCAGCGATCACGTGCCCTATTTGCATCACGCGACGCTGAACCTGAACTACTTCAACGATACGCTGACCGACGAAGCGATTTCAATCTATCATACGAACATCGTCAGCTCCTCGCTGGCGGCGGCGAATGCCCGGCTGCAGGGCGTGCAGCTCGATGCCTCGGTCGAGCCGAATTTCCATTGGCGCGGCTTCGTCAATGCAAGCTTCGACAACAACAAGTATCTGCAATACGAGACCGGCGGTGTCGTCTATCACAACGAGCCGATCTCCTATAATCCGAACCTGTTGCTGAATTTCGGCCTGAACTACCGCACCTTCGTGGGCTCGACGCTGGTGACCCTCGGCTTCCTCGATCAATATACGGGTTCGCAGCACTACTTCAACAACAACACCAACAACGTCTCGTCGCGCAAGCTGTCGGGGTTCAATGTCGCCAACCTCTCGATCACGGCGAACATTCCGGTGCCGAAAAGCCTCTCGCGCGGCGTGAAGGTTCTCGAACTCTCCTTCAACATCAACAATCTCTTCGACACCAAGTATAACGACAACGGCTACATCACCGCCGGTGGCTATTTCGGCACCAACTCGCTCGGCACGAATACCGCCAACACGATCCTGGTCCAGCCGGGCGCGCCGCGGCAGTTCATCGCGGGTCTGACCGCGAAGTTCTGAGAGCGCTGTCCGGTCCGGTCGGGTGTTCCAACCCGACCGGCGCTATCGAAATGTTAGAGCACGTTCCGATCCATCCGGATCGGGACGTGCTTTATCCTCTCGATAACCGGCGCATCTTTATCCAGTCAGATGATTTCATCTGATTGGATGATGCTCTACCCCGGCCGCACGCCGCCTGCCGCCATCGCCATGTCCGCAGGTGCTGCCTGCGGCATCGGCCCGGCAAGCCGCACCTCGGAGACCGGCAAGGCAAGCTCCGCCCCGTGCAGCCGCACGATCCGCCCCAGCTCGATCAGCAGCCGCTCCTGGATCGCGAGCGACTCCGCCCACACCACCGTCCGGGTGAAGCACCACACCATGATCTGCAATGCGTGCGTGCCATACTGGTCGAAATACACCATCGCGCCGAGCGACTGGTCGATGTCGGGATGATTGTCGACATGCTGGCGGCACGCCTCGGTGATCGCTTCCAGCCGGTCGAAATCGGCGTAGCGGATCGCGATCGTGGTGCTGATCTGCCGCGCCTGCATCCGCGGCGGCGTCTGCACCACCGATGAATTGAAAATCTGGTTCGGCACGTAATAGGGCCTGGTGTCGAAGCCGCGCAGCGTCGTGGTCCGCCAGCCGATATGCTCGACCGTGCCATACACGTTCTGCGAGGGCAGCACGATCCACTCGCCCACCTTGAACGGCCGGTCGAGATAGACCACCAGCGCGCCGAACAGGTTGGCGGTCACACCCTGCGCGGCGAAGCCGACCGCGATGCCCGCCACCCCGCCAAAGGCGAGCAGGCTGGCGATCGAGAAATTCAGCTCCCGCAGCACCATCATCCCGATCACCGCGACCACGAGAATGCGCGTGATCTTGCCGATCGCATCGACCAGCATCGGGTCCGGGGTCTCGCCGCGCCGCGCCGCGACATGCGCCGGATAGGCGCGCTCGCCCACCGCGACCACGCGCAGCGCCGCCCAGGCGATCGTCAGCAGCATCACCACCTTGAGCACCACCGGCAGGATCGCCAGCAGACCCGTGAGGCGCAGCGGCGTCGCCACCGCGAGGGCGGTGAAATACAGCGCCAGCGCCCAGATCCCGACGACGACCGGCGGCAGCAGGCGGGCGAAGATCGCGGCGCGCATCCGGTGCCCGTGCCGCTCCGACCAGCGCGCGAGGATCCCCAGCGCCGCGCGCGAGGAAGCGGTGCCGCCGATGCCGAGCAGCAGCGCGACCGCCACGCCGATGATGGTCGAAAGATGGGCCATCCAGAACGATGCCGTTCCGGCCACGAGATTCTGCATTTGTGTTCGCTCCTCCGCGGATGGGCCCGGCAGGTGAGCGCCGGGGCGGAGTCCGTGCCGCGCACGGACCTTGGGGCATGAACGGCGGGCGAAGCCCCCGCGCACGCACGATCAGTCGGTGCTCTGGAGGTGGGGGCGGGGAGGGGCGCTGTAAACCCGGCGGCGGCGAATCCGCTTTCGCCTTGCCCACCCAAGGCACTTCATGGTCTTGTTTTGTTCATGACGATCGCCCTTCGCTTCGCCGCCATCATCGATGGTCTACGCCGCGCCGTCGCCGCGCGCGCGGTGAAGGATGCGTTCTTTGTGTTCGACCAGACGATGAAGCCCGCATCGCCGCACCGGCCGCTGGTGGTCCGGCTCTGGACGTGGCTCGGCCGTCTGTCCCGCCGCTTCGCCGCCCTTGCTGCCGGCGCCCCGAAGAAGCGCGCCCCGAAGAAGCGCGCTCAAGCCCCGCAACTTTCCCCCTCTCGCGCAGCCATCTCCAGCACGGCCAACCCCCTGCCGCGCCACCGCGCCTGGCTGCTCGCCCCGGTGCCCGAATCCCGTTGCAGCGCCAGCCAGCTCCGCGCCCTGCTCGACGATCCCGAAGCCCTCGCCCTGATCGGGTCCGATCCGCGCTTCGCCCGGCTGCTCCGCCCGCTCTGCCACATGCTGGGACTCCGCCTGCCGCCCTGTCTCGTCAGGACAGCGCGGCCGCGCCCGGCCCAGCCACCGCCGCACCAGGCGCATGATCCGCGCGTTGCACCCGCCGGCGCTTCGCCCGTCGCATCCCCTGGCACATCGCCCGGCATATCGCCCGGTACATCCTTTGGCATATCCTCGGACGTCCCGCCGCCATGGCTGCATCCGCCGCCGGTGCCCACCTGAAACGCGACACCGCATCGCTCCGCACCCACAGGGTCGCGGAGCCGCCCGCGCTGCCCGCGCGGGTCAATCCCGGCTCAGAGTTTCGCCGTCGTCTCCGCCGGCAGCTGCGCCCGCCGCTCGCTGTAGCGATCCACCAGATACTCGGCCCGGTCGCGCAGCAGCCAGGTGAAGCGCACCAGCTCCTCCATCACATCGACCAGCCGGTCGTAATAGGGCGAGGGCAGCATCCGCCCGTCCGCGTCGAATTGCTCATAGGCCTTGGCGACGCTGGACTGGTTGGGAATGGTGAACATCCGCATCCACCGCCCGAGCAGGCGCAGCGTGTTCACCGCGTTGAAACTCTGCGACCCGCCCGAAACCTGCATCACCGCCAGCACTCGCCCCTGGGTCGGCCGCACCGCGCCGATCTCCAGCGGAATCCAGTCGATCTGGTTCTTCATCACCCCGGTGATCGCGCCATGCATTTCCGGGCTGCACCAGACCTGCGCCTCCGACCACAGCGAGAGCGCGCGCAGCTCCTGCACCTTCGGATGATCGGCCGAAACGCTTTGCGCCACCGGCAGCTCGCGCGGATCGAAAATCCGCGCCTCCGCCCCCATCAGCCCGAGCAGCCGCGCCGCCTCCTCGGTGAGAAATCGCGAATAGGAGCGCTCGCGCAGCGATCCATACAGCAGCAGCACCCGCGGCCGGTGCGTCGCCCGCGCCACCGGCTCCAGCCGCGCCGGATCGGGCATGACAAGACACGCCCGCTCGAGCGCCGGAAACCCGTCACCGCCACCATCCCTGAACCGCTCGTCCTGCTGCATCACCCGCCCCATGTTCCCATCACGACCCCACCGCCAAGCGGCCCGATCCCCTATGACGAAACACCCCAAAGGTCCATGTGCGACCTGCAGCACCGAATCCAGTGGCGGAGGGAAAGTCCGCTCGTTTTGTATAAAATATGTTTTGGAGCATCATCCGATCAGATGGAATCATCTGATCGAATAAAGATGCTCTGTTTATCAACAAGATAGAGCACGACATCCAATCCGGATTGATCGGAACGTGCTCTAGAAGACGGCGTGATCTCCACGTTCCGGCGCGGGCGCTCCAGCTAGAACTGAGCGGTAGAAGTCAAAAAGGGTTTGCGTTCCCGTCGAAGGCGTTGCGGTTGCGTCGTAATCGCCCGTTTTCGGGTCCAATACGAGCATGGATTCAGTGGCGTAATAGCGGCCGATTCGCGCCAGTTCCGCCTTTTGCGCCAGCGACGGCGAGATGCGGCCCAGGGCCCCGAGCCCCCCCGCAATCATGTCGAGGAGGGCCACCGGCACCGATCGAAATTTGGGCGGGCGGCCCAGCAGCGCGAACAGGGCCTCGCCCTGCTGACGCGGTGTGATTGCGTCACCGGGGCCGCCGATCGGCAGGATGCGGTTCCAACGATCTTCCTCCTGGAGGCAGTCAGCAATGTAATCAGCCAGATCGTCATCGCTGATGGGCTTGCAGGCGGTCAGGTTGCCGTTGCCAAAGACCAGGAAGGGTTGCCCGCGCCGCACGCGCTCGATTTGGCCCGACAGCGACTTAAAGAAGGCTGTCGGTCGCACGATGGAATAGCTCAAGCCGGACCCGATCAGCGCCGCTTCGAAGGCAAGCTTGGCTTGCTGAAAGGCGAGGAGCGGCTTTTGTACACAGATGGCGGACAGCAGCACAAAATGGCCGACGCCGGCCTGCCTCGCAGCATTCAGAACGTTGAGGTGAGCGCCATAGTCGATCGCCCAGGCGTCTTTGGGCGCACCCGTGCGCGAGGCCATACAGGATACCAGGGCGTCGAACCGCTCGCCTGCAAATCCGTCGCGAGAAAGCGAAACAGCGTCGGTTGGATCCAGCACCCTTACCGTTGCTCCCTGCAAGGCCCTAGCGATCTCCGCCTGCCCAAGCGATCCGCCAACGCCAGAGCGCGTCCGGACGAAACAGACAACCTCGTGCCCACGCCGCACGAGTGCTGCGGCCGTCGCGCGGCCGATGGTGCCGCTGGCTCCAAGGACACAAACGCGTTTGCGCACCTTCGCGCGAGGTGCGTCTGGCGTAGTCGCGGGTTCGACGGTGCGGGTGAGCCCCAATTCCAGCACGGTTGTCCCTACGCTCTCCGACATGGTCTCATCAACAGCCCGGCTCGCACGTTGCAGCCAATTTTGAGGTTTGTACCACATCGCGCGGTATC
Organism: Acidiphilium sp. 20-67-58; assembly: GCF_002255515.1. Classification (NCBI taxonomy): domain Bacteria; kingdom Pseudomonadati; phylum Pseudomonadota; class Alphaproteobacteria; order Acetobacterales; family Acidocellaceae; genus Acidiphilium; species Acidiphilium sp. 20-67-58. The sequence continues at coordinate 10,127 of NZ_NCAS01000017.1, forward strand.
GTGATCTGGGCCGCCTTGGTGCTGCTGGCCGAAGCCGGATGGCTTATTCGAAGTCTGGTTCAGCACGTGATCGGAGGGTAGGAAAGCGAGTCCGCAATTTTACGATATCATAGCATTCGTCGGTGTATCCCGGTTGCGAAATTCAATTGCTCCCTAGGTATTACCCATGAGCACCCCCATAGCCGGTCAGACCGTTGCCACTCTCGATTCCGCCACCGTCGCAGGCGTTGCGGACGAAGTACCCGGACTGATCGGCGACCTTCGCTCAGATCATGCGGGGGAGACCGGGGCTGTGGCGATCTACCGGGGGATCCTGGCGATATCCCGCGATCCTGCCGTCCGACATTTCGCGCTGGCGCATCTGGCGACCGAACAGGAGCATCTCGCCCGCCTCGGTGCGTTGCTGCCGCGTGGCCAGCGCAGCATTCTATTGCCAATCTGGCGCGTTGCCGGCTGGCTCACGGGCGCACTGCCCGCGCTGGTCGGGCCGCGGGCGGTCTACGCCACGATCGACGCGGTTGAGACCTTTGTTGACCACCATTACGAGGAACAGGTGCGCAAACTGCCAGATCATGGGCCTGGCGGCGCGCTGCGCGCGCTGCTGGTCGCCTGCCAGGCGGATGAGGTGGAACATCGTGATCAGGCGCGGGCCGCGGCCATAGCCGGCCCCGGCAGGCTGACGCTGGGATGGCAGTGGCTGGTTGGCGCCGGCAGCGCGTTGGCCGTTTTGGCTGCCCGGCGGGTGTAATGACCGCCCGTCCAACCGTTTATTACGATGGCGGCTGTCCGGTTTGTTCGCGGGAGGTCCAGGTCTACAAGGCCCGCGGCGGATCTGCTTCCTTCGTCTGGGTGGATGTGGCGCAGGCGGACGAGGCAGCGCTTGGACCCGGATTGACGCGCGATGCCGCACTGGCGCGCATGCATGTGCGGCGCGCGGATGGGACCATGGTCAATTGAGGGGTATCTCGTGAGACGGATTAGGACGCCGCCACGGAGGAAAGTGATGAGATTTCAGGTGGTTGATACTGATTGAGATCGCGTGAGAAGCGAAACTGGCGGAGGGAGTGGGATTCGAACCCACGGTACGTTTTCACGCACACACGCTTTCCAAGCGTGCGCCTTCGACCGCTCGGCCATCCCTCCGGCGCAGCGGCTTCATAGCCAACAACCGCGCCGGGCTCAAGCGGGGGGTGGCGTTATTCCTCGGCGGTGTCGAGATCGAGCAGGGCAGGGGCTTCGGTGGGGTCGAGCTCGTCGATGTCGCGCAGCTTGCGGCCGACGGCGCGGATGCGGACCTGGGTGCTGTCGATCCCTTTCGAGAGCTGTTCGGCACGTTTCGCCAGCGCCTCGATGCTCTCGCCAAGCTTGCCCCATTCGAGCTTCACCGCCGAGAGGATGCGGCCGATTTCGCCGGCGCGGCGCTCGAGCTGGACGGTGAAATGGCCAACCCGGATCGTGTGCAGCAAGGCGGGCAGCAGGCTCGGGCTCTGGATCAGCACCCGGTGCTCGCGCTGCACCTGTTCGACCAAGCCGGGAATCCGGGCAACCTCGGCGAACAGGCCCTCGCTCGGCAGGTACAGGATCGCGATATCCGTCGTGCGGGGCGGGCGGATGTATTTCTGGGCGATCTTCTTCGCCTCGTCGCGGATGCGGGCGCTGAGCGCCCGCAGCGCCTGGGTTTCGCCGTCGCGGTCGCCCGCCTCGGCGGCGAGCAGCAGGCGGTCGTAATCCTCGGTCGGGAATTTCGCGTCGATCGGTAGCCAGACCGGCTGATCCCCCTCGCGCACCGGCATGCGCAGCGCGAATTCGACCGCCTCGGCGCCGTTAGGATCGGCGCGGAAATTGGCTTCGAACGTGCCGGGCGGCAGCGTGTCGTCCAGCGTCTGGCGGATCTGCGCCTCGCCCCAGCCGCCGCGCGATTTCACGTTGGCGAACAGCCGCTTGAGATCGCCCACCTGGGTGGCGACCGACTGCACCTGGCCGATCGCCTGCTGTACCTGGGCGAATTGCTCGGCCACGCGCTGGAAGCTCTCGCCGATCTTCTGCTCCAGCGCCGATTGCAGCTTCTCGTCCACCGCGGCGCGCATCGCGTCGAGCTTGGCTTCATTGCCGGTGCGGATTTCATCGAGCTTCTGCTCGACGCGGCCGCGCAGCGCCTCCTGCCCCTCGCGCAGGGCGAGCGAGACGCCGCCGAGATCGCGGTTCATCCGATCGGCGAGCAGCGTCTGGCTCTCGGTCAGCCGGGCGATCGCGGCCATGGTCTCGCTGAGCCCCTGGGCGCGGCCGGCCTGCGCCGCCGATTCGGCCTCGGCCAGCTTGCCGGCGAGCAGGAGGGAGAGGTCGCTCATCGCGCCGTGCAGCCGCGCGAGCTGCTCGCCCTGCGCCCGCGCGCCGTCCTGCACGCGGTCGAACGCCTCGCGCAGCCCGGCGCGGGATTGTTCGGCGATCTCGCCGCGCAGGGCGGCGATCTGGCGGGATTGCAGGAGCGCGAGGGCGACGAGGATCGCGGTGCCGATCGCGGCGATGGCGGCGGCGAGCACCGGGCTCAGGCGTCCATCTTCAGGGCGGCGAGGAAGGCGGTCTGCGGGATTTCGACCTTGCCGAACTGGCGCATCCGCTTCTTGCCCTCCTTCTGCTTCTCCAGCAGCTTGCGCTTGCGGCTGATGTCGCCGCCATAGCACTTGGCGGTGACGTCCTTCGACAGCGCACCGAGGGTTTCGCGGGCGATCACCCGGCCGCCGATCGCCGCCTGGATGGCGATCTTGAAGAGCTGCCGGGGGATCAGGTCCTTCAGCTTGGCGCAGATCGCGCGGCCGCGGGTGTCGGCGACGGAGCGATGGGCGATGAAGGCCAGCGCGTCTACCGGCTCCTGGTTGACCAGGATGGAGATCTTCACGAGATCGCCGTCGACATAGTCGTCCATCTGGTAGTCGAAGCTGGCATAGCCGCGGCTGACCGATTTCAGCCGGTCGTAGAAATCGAACACCACCTCGTTGAGCGGCAGCCGGTAGACCGCCATGGCGCGGTTGCCGACATAGGTGAGGTCGACCTGCTGGCCGCGGCGCTCGTTGCAGAGAGTAAGGACGGCGCCGAGATAATCGTCCGGCACCATGATGGTGGCGCGGATCCACGGCTCCTCGATATGGTCGATGATCGAGCCGTCCGGCATGTCCGCCGGGTTGTGCAGCTCCATCATCTCGCCGCTGGTCTTGTAGAGCCGGTAGACCACCGAGGGCGCCGTCGCGATCAGGTCGAGATCGAATTCGCGCGACAGGCGCTCCTGGATGATTTCGAGGTGCAGCAGGCCGAGAAAGCCGCAGCGGAAGCCGAAGCCGAGCGCCGCCGAGGTCTCGGCCTCGTAATGGAAGCTCGCATCGTTGAGCCGCAGCTTGGCGAGGCTGTCGCGCAGCTTCTCGAAATCGTCGGCATCGACCGGGTAGAGCCCGCACCAGACCACCGGGATCGACGGCTTGAAGCCGGGCAGGGGTTCGGTGGCGGGGACGCGGTCGTCGGTGATCGTGTCGCCCACGTTGCAGTCGGCCACCGTCTTGATGGCGGCGGTGATGTAGCCGATCTCGCCGGGGCCGAGATCGGCCTGCGGGGTCAGCTTCGGCGAGAAGGTGCCGACCTGGTCGATGGTATGGACGGCGCCGTTCGACATCATGCGGACGCGCTGGCCCTTGCGCAGCCGACCGTCGCGCACGCGCACGAGAATGATCACACCGAGATAGGGGTCATACCAGCTATCGACCAGCATCGCCTTGAGCGGGGCGGCGGCGTCGCCCTTCGGCGGCGGCAGGCGGGTGACGAGCGCTTCCAGCACCGCCTCGATATTGATGCCGGTCTTGGCGGAGATCTCCACCGCGTCCGATGCGTCGAGCCCGATCACGTCCTCGATCTGCTGCTTCACCCGCTCGGGCTCGGCGGCCGGCAGGTCGATCTTGTTGAGCACGGGGACGATCTCGTGATTGGCGTCGATCGCCTGGTACACGTTCGCCAGCGTCTGCGCCTCCACGCCCTGCGAGGCGTCGACCACCAGCAGCGAGCCCTCGCAGGCGGCGAGCGAGCGGCTTACCTCGTAGGCAAAATCGACATGGCCGGGCGTGTCCATCAGGTTCAGGACATAGGTCTGGCCGTCCTTCGCCTTGTAGTTGAGGCGCACGGTCTGCGCCTTGATGGTGATCCCGCGCTCTTTCTCGATATCCATGTTGTCGAGCACCTGCTCGGTCATCTCGCGGGCGGAGAGCGCGCCGGTGGTCTGGATCAGCCGGTCGGCCAGGGTCGATTTGCCGTGGTCGATATGGGCGATGATCGAGAAGTTGCGGATCAGTTCGGTGGGGGTCGAGGTCATGCGCGCTCTTTAATCGAGATCGGGGCTTCTGTCAGCTTCATTGCGCGGCGGCGGCGCCCGGCCGGTGCGGCGCTGATCGATATATCTCGGTCGCATCGCGCCATTGAAAAGAGCGATCGGTTGCGCCACACACGCTTGCGGTCACGGAACGGTGACGCGGCGGGACGTGACATCGGCGCTGTGCCTTCCCATGTCCCGGACAGGATCGGCGTTCTGCCGATACGCCCGCTCCGGCACCGGACCGTCGTCCATCACGACCTGCGTTGAGGAGATCTGCATGAACCCCCTGAAACAACTCGCTGAAGCCGGGCAGGCGCCCTGGCTCGATTTCGTGCAGCGTGGCCTGATCGAGGGGGGTGAGCTTGCCGCCATGATCGAGCGCGACGGGATCAGGGGGGTGACGTCGAACCCGGCGATCTTCGAAAAGGCGATCGCGCATGCGCCGGAATACGGCTCGGCGTTCGAGCGCTTCGTCGCCGCCCATGACGGCACGCCGATGGAGATCTACGAGCATCTGGCGATCGCCGACATCCAGGCCGCGGCGGACGCGCTGGCGCCGGTCTACCGCGACACCTCCGGGCGCGACGGGTTCATCAGCCTCGAGGTCTCGCCCTATCTCGCCAACGACACGCAAGGGACGATCGACGAGGCGCGGCGACTCTGGGCGGCGGTGGACCGGCCGAACCTGATGATCAAGGTGCCGGCGACCTCGGCCGGAATCCCCGCGATCCACGCGCTGATCGCCGAGGGGATGTCGGTCAATGTGACGCTGCTGTTCGCCGTGCCGCGCTACGAGGCCGTGGCGCAATCCTACATCGCCGGGCTCGAGGATTATGCGGCGAAGGGCGGCGATGTCTCGAAGGTGGCCAGTGTTGCGAGTTTCTTCGTCAGCCGGATCGACAACGTGATCGACCGCGAGTTGCAGGCCCGGATCGATGCCGGCGGACCGGCGGGCACGATCCAGCCGCTGCTTGGTCAGGCGGCGATCGCCAATGCCAAGGTCGCCTATCAGAGTTTCCGCCGGATCTTCGCCGGCGAGGGCTGGGCCGCGCTCGCCGCCAGGGGGGCGCAGGTGCAGCGCCTGCTCTGGGCCTCGACCAGCGTGAAGAACCCCGCCTATCCCGACACGCTCTATGTCGAGCGGCTGATCGGCCGCGATACGGTGAACACCATGCCGCCCGCGACGATGGACGCCTTCCGCGATCACGGCACGGTGGTGCATGACGCGGTGGAACATGAGGTCGAGGCGGCGCACGCCGCGCTGACCGCGATCGAGGCGCAGGGGATTTCGCTGGCGAGCGTCACCCAGGACCTGGTCGAGGACGGCGTGCGGCAGTTCGCCGAGGCGTTCGACAAGCTGCTCGGCGCGGTCGCGGCGAAGCGCGAGGCGCTGGTCGCGGTCAATCCGGCGCGCATCGAGGCGCCGGAGGAGATCGCCCGCGCGGTGGACGAGGCCGCCGCCGGCTGGCGGGACGATGGCACGATCCGCCGGCTCTGGGCGGGCGATGCCCGCGTGTGGAGCGGGGCGGACGAGGCGGACTGGCTCGGGTGGCTCGGCATTGTCGGGCAGGAACACGCGCATGTCGGCACGCTGGTCCGCTTCGCCAACACGATCCGCGAGGCCGGCTTCACCCATGTCGCACTGCTCGGAATGGGCGGATCGAGCCTCGGGCCCGAGGTGCTCGCCACCAGTTTCGGCCACCGTCCCGGCTGGCCGCGGTTTCACATGCTCGACAGCACCGATCCCGCGCAGCTCCGCGCGCTGGAGGCGAAGCTCGACCTGGCGAGGACGATGTTCATCGTCTCGTCGAAATCGGGCGGCACGCTGGAGCCGAACATCATGCTCGCGCATTTCCGCGCCCGCATGATCGAGACGGTGGGCGAGGCCGGCTGGGCGCAGCATTTCACCGCCGTCACCGATCCGGGCTCCTCGCTCGAACAGGTCGCGAAGCAGGCGCATTTCGCGCATCTGTTCCACGGCGTGAAATCGATCGGCGGGCGCTATTCGGTGCTGTCGAAATTCGGCCTGGTGCCGGCGGCGGCGATGGGGATCGACGTGTCCGACCTGCTGGTGCGGACGGCGCGCATGGTCGCCTCCTGCGCGGCGAGCGTGCCGGCGGACCGCAATCCCGGCGTCCGGCTCGGCCTGCTGCTCGGCACCGCCGCAACGCGGTTCGGCCGCGACAAGGTCACGATCGTGACCACGAAGCGGATCGCCGGGCTTGGCGCCTGGCTCGAACAGCTGATCGCCGAATCCACCGGCAAGCACGGCCACGGGCTGATCCCGGTCGATGGCGAGGCGCTTGGCGCGCCGGCCGTCTATGGCCATGACCGCGTCTTCGCCCAGCTCGTGCTCAGGGGTGAGGAGGATGAGGCCCAGGATGCAAGGCTCGCCGCGCTGGCGCAGGCCGGGCATCCGGTGGTGCGGATCACGCTCGACGACGTCGCCCAGATCGGCCAGGAATTCTTCCGCTGGGAAATGGCGACCGCGGTGGCCGGCGCCATCATCGGCATCAACCCGTTCGACCAGCCGGATGTCGAGGCGAGCAAGGTGAAGACCCGCGCGCTGACCGACGCCTACGAGGCGGGCACGGCGGTGGCATCCCCCGCGCCGGCATTCAGCGCCAACGGCGTGGCCATCTTCGCCGACGCCGCCAATGAAGCGGCACTCGGCCGGCACAACACGCTGTCCGCCTGGGTGAAGCAGCATTTCCATCGCGCCGGGGCCGGGGATTATATCGGCCTGCTCGCCTATATCGAGCAGACGCCCGCGCATGAGGCGGCGCTGGCCGCCATCCGGCTGCGGCTGCGCGATGCCCGCAAGGTTGCGACCTGCGTCGGCTTCGGGCCGCGCTTCCTCCATTCCACCGGCCAGGCCTACAAGGGCGGGCCGAACACAGGCGTATTCCTGCAGATCACCGCCGACGACGCGGCGGATCTCCCCGTGCCCGGCCATCGCTACAGTTTCGGCCAGGTGAAGGGGGCACAGGCGGAAGGCGATCTCGGCGTTCTCGTCGAACGTGAGCGCCGGGCCATCCGCGTTCACCTCACCGAGGTGGAGGCGGGGCTGGCCGAACTGGCGAAGGCCATCGACCACGCCTTCGCCTGAGCCTCGAGCATCATCCGGTCAGATGAAACCATCTGACCGGACAAGGATGCTCAGGCTAACAGACTACAGAGCACGACATCCGATCCAGCAGGATCGGAACGTGCTCTCGAGCATCATCCGGTCAGATGAAACCATCTGATCGGACAAGGATGCTCGGGTTAACAGACTACAGAGCACGACATCCGATCCGGATGGATCGGAACATGCTCTAGCGGGCGCGCAGCTCCGCGCCCGACCGGAGACCATTGACGAGCGCCTGGCACGGCGGCCCCGCATCGCGGGACCGTCAGCGGCCCGGCGCGGCAACAGGAACGGAGACAGAGCCATGAAGATCGGTGTGATCGGCCTTGGCCGGATGGGCGCCAACATTGCCCGCCGCCTGATGCACGGCGGCCATGACTGCGTGGTGTTCGACACATCCGCGAAGGCCGTCGAGACGCTTGCGGCGGAAGGTGCGACGGGGGCGCGCGACCTCGCCGGCCTCGTGCGGGCGCTGGACCCGCCGCGCGTCCTCTGGGTGATGCTGCCGGCCGGGCGGATCACCAGCGAGACGATCGACGCGCTAGGCGAGATACTCGGGCGGGACGATGTCGTCATCGACGGAGGCAACAGCTTCTATCGCGACGATATCGCTCATGCCACGCGGCTGAACCGCAAGGGAATCCATTTCGTCGATGTCGGCACCTCGGGCGGCGTGTGGGGGCTGGAGCGCGGCTATTGCATGATGATCGGCGGCGAGGACGAGGTCGTCCGCCGGCTCGATCAGGTGTTCCGCACGCTGGCGCCGGGGCTTGGCGGGATCGAGCGCACGCCCGGCCGCGCCGCGCGCGATCCGCGGGCCGAGCTGGGCTACATCCATGCCGGGCCGAACGGCGCCGGGCATTTCGTCAAGATGGTGCATAACGGCATCGAATACGGGTTGATGCAGGCCTATGCCGAAGGGTTCGCGATCCTGCGCAACCGCGACGCCGAAGCGCTGCCCGAAGCGGAGCGATATGATCTCGATGTCGCCGACATCGCCGAGGTGTGGCGGCGCGGCAGCGTGATCTCCTCCTGGCTGCTCGACCTCACCGCCGCGGCGCTGGCGCGCGACGGGGCGCTGTCCGACTATAGCGGCTATGTCGAGGATTCCGGCGAGGGGCGCTGGACGATCAACGCCGCGATCGAGGAGGCGGTGCCGGCGGATGTGCTGACCGCCGCCCTCTTCGCCCGCTTCCGCTCCCGCCTCGATCATACCTTCGGCGAGAAGATCCTCTCGGCCATGCGCCAGGGGTTCGGCGGCCATCTGGAGCAGGGGCAGGGCGCGCAAGGGCAGGGCGGCACGACGCCGGGAGGTGCGGCATGACCGCGCCGGCGCAACCCTCCCGCCAGCCGGATGCGGCACCCGCCGGGCCGTGCAGCGTGGTGATCTTCGGCGCCGCCGGCGACCTGACCCGCCGGCTGCTGGTGCCGGCCCTGTTCAACCTTGCCAATACCGGGCTGGTGAACGAGCATTTCGGCCTGCTGGGCGCCGATATCGCCGATCTCGATGCCGCCGGCTGGACCGGCTCGCTGCGCGCGATGCTGGAGAGCTTCGTCGGCGATCCCGAGGCCGAGGACCAGATCGGCCAGGTCGACGATGCGGCGTGGAATCGCCTGACCGCGCATGCCGACTATGTGAAGGGCGATTTCACCGAGGATGCGTTCTACGAAGCCCTGAAATCCCGGCTGGAGGCGATCGAAGCCGCGCAAGGCACCGGCGGCAACCGGCTGTTCTACCTCGCCGTGGCCGACCGGTTCTTCGCGCCGATCGTCGAGCATCTCGGCCGCGCCGGCCTGCTGGCCGAGCACGCGGCGGGTGAGGGGGCGGCGAGCGAGAGGGCGTGGCGGCGGATCGTCGTCGAGAAACCGTTCGGCCATGACCTCGCCTCGGCCAGGGCGCTGAACCGGCGGTTGCTCGACGTGGTCGCGGAGCGGCAGATCTACCGGATCGATCATTTCCTCGGCAAGGAAACGGTGCAGAACATCATGGCGCTGCGGTTCGGCAACGGACTCTTCGATCCGCTCTGGAACCGCGACCGCATCGATCACGTGCAGATCACCGTGGCCGAGACGGTCGGCGTCGAAGGGCGGGCGAAATTCTACGAGCAGGCCGGCGCGCTGCGCGACATGGTGCCCAATCATGTGTTCCAGCTCGTCGCGATGGTCGCGATGGAGCCGCCGGTGGGCGTGCGGGCCGAGGCGATCCGCGACAAGAAACTCGAACTCTTCTCCGCCATCCGCACGATGCGGCCGGAGGATGCGGTGCGCGGGCAATATGGCGCGGGCGAGGCGTCCGGCCGCACGGCGCGCGCCTATCGCGAGGAACCGGGCGTTGCGGCGGCGTCGGACACCGAGACTTATGTCGCGCTGCGCCTTGCCATCGACAACTGGCGCTGGGCCGGCGTGCCCTTCTATCTGCGCACCGGCAAGCACCTCGCCGAACGCATGACGGAAATCGCCATCCGCTTCCGCAAGCAGCCGCTGGCGCCGTTCAAGGGCGCGTCGATCGGCGATCTGCCACCCAACTGGCTGGTGCTGCGCATCCAGCCCGATGAGGGCATCGCCATCGAGTTCGAGGTGAAGCAGCCCGGCCAGACCATGCGGCTTGCCCCGGCGCGGATGCAGTTCCGCTATCGCGACCGCTTCCGGCCGGAGCCGAATGTCGGCTACGAAACCCTGCTCTATGATTGCATGATCGGCGACCAGACGCTGTTCCAGCGGGCCGACATGGTCGAGGAAACCTGGCGCGTGGTCGGCGATGTGCTCGCTGACTGGGCCAGCCGGAAGGCGGAGGGATTTCCGAACTACCGCAGCTTCAGTGAAGGCCCGGAGGCGGCGGACCGGCTGCTGTCCGAGGATGACCCGACGCGGCGGTGGCGGCCGGTCGCGCTCGATCCCGCGGAGCACGGGGCGTGAGACGTGCGATCGATCTCGTGATCGCCGATGTCGACGGCACGCTGGTGACTGACGACAAGCGGCTGACGATGGCGACGCGGCAGGCCGTTGCCGCCTTGCGCGAGGCGGGCATCCGTTTCGCGATCACCAGCGGGCGGCCGCCGCGCGGCATGCGGATGCTGAGCGCGCCGCTCGGTATCGACACGCCCCTCGCCGGCTTCAACGGCGGCGTGATGATGGCGCCGGATTTCAGCCATGTCGTCGCCGCGCACGATCTCGATGACGGGGTGATCGGCCGGGCGGTCGGGTTGCTCGACGATCACGGGCTCGATGCCTGGCTCTATACGCATGACCGCTGGCTGGTGCGCGACGGCGCCGCGCCGCATGTCGCGCGCGAGCGGCGGACGGTGGCGTTCGACCCCGAGATCGTCGGGCGGTTCGACCTTGCCGGCCTGCATGGCGTGGTCAAGATCGTCGGCGTGACCGACGATGCGGTGCGGATGCAGGCCTGCCGCGAGGCCGCGCGCGAGGTGCTCGGCGAGGGTGTGACGGCGAATTGCTCGCAGCCCTATTATCTCGACATCACCAGCACGCAGGCGAACAAGGGCGCGGTGGTCGACGCGCTGGCCGAGCGTCTGGGCATTCCGCACGCGCGGATCGCGACCATCGGCGACATGCCCAACGATGTCGCCATGTTCGCCCGCAGCGGTTGCGCGATCGCAATGGGCAACGCGGATGATGATGTGAGGCGCAAGGCCCATTACACGACATCGACGAATGACGAGGACGGCTTTGCCGAAGCGATGCGGCGCTTCGTGCTGGAGGGGAGAACCGGATGAAACCCGTGCGTGGTGAACTTGTCGTGGTGCCGGATGCAGAAGCCTTCGCGGACCAGGGGGCGCGGCTCTTCGCGGCGGCGGCGGCGGCGGCGGCGGGCGAGCGCTTCGTCGCCTGCATTGCCGGCGGATCGACCCCGCGGGCGCTGTATGAGCGGCTCGCCGAGGCGCCGTGGCGCGAGACGATCGACTGGGCGCGCATCGATCTCGTGCTCGGCGACGAGCGCTTCGTCGCGCCGGAGGACGCGAAGAGCAATGTCCGGATGATCCGCGAGGCGCTGGTCGACCGGCTGCCGGTGCCGCCCCGCCTGCATCCGGTGCCCTTCGCCGGCATGACCGTCGATCAGGCCGCCGCCGCCTATCAGCTTGACCTCGCCGCGATCCATGGCGGGGAACTGCTCGATCCGGCGCGTCCGGTCTTCGATCTGTGCCTGCTCGGCATGGGCGATGACGGGCACACCGCCTCGCTGCTGCCCGGGCAGGAGGATCTGCTCGGCGAGCGGCAGCGCTGGGTGATGCCGGTGACCAAGGGGCGGCCGGAGCCGCGCGTCACCCTGACCTACCCGATCCTGGAGAGCGCGCGGCTGGTGGTGTTTCTCGTCTCCGGTGCCGGCAAGCGCGAGATGCTCGACCGCGTTCTCGGCGGCGCCGATCGCGATGCTCCGGCAGCCCGCCTCGCGCCGGCGGGGCGGCTGGTCTGGCTCGCCGATCGGGCCGCCGCCGGGCGCTGGGCAGGCTGAGGGGCGCGGCGCATGGGCATTGATCCTGAAATTGGCAAGCGTGCCGTGGCGCGCGAAGCCGCCGGTCTCGTCGCCGCCGGCATGCGGGTGGGGCTCGGCACCGGGACGACGGCGGCGCTCTTCATCGACGCGCTGGCCGCGCGCGTCCGCGCCGAGGCGCTCGACATCGCATGCGTCGCGACGTCGGAGCAGACGGCCGCACAGGCGGAGGCGCTCGGCCTGCGCCTCGCCCCGTTCGATGCGGCGCTCGATCTCGCGGTCGATGGCGCCGACGAGATCGAGTTCGGCACGCTGCGGCTGATCAAGGGCGCCGGCGGCGCGCTGCTGCGCGAGAAACTGGTGGCGCAATCGGCGCGGCGCTTCATCGTCATCGCCGATCGGCGCAAGCTGGTCTCACGGCTCGGCACGCGGGCGCGTCTGCCGGTCGAGATCGTCCAGCACGGGGCGGAGCGGACCTGCGCGCGTCTCGCCGAGCTGGGGCTTGCCCCGGCGCTACGCATTGCGGCGGGGACGCGGTTCATCACCGATGGCGGCCATCACATCGCCGATTGCACCCTGCCGGCGGATATCGCGCCGGAGGCGCTCGACTCTGGCTTGCGCACGATCGCCGGCGTTGTCGAGACCGGGTTTTTCCTCTCGGGCTGTGCTGCGGCGATCATCGGCGATGAGCATGGCGCGATCCGCAACTTCGACGGCGATCCGGTTTCGTCCGCCGGGCTGGCGCCGGTTGCCGCCATGCTGCGCCGCCTCGACCTGCCGAAGCCGGTCGCACCGCCGCGCCTCGCGGTCATGGGGGTGTCGGCATCCGGCAAATCCACCATCGGCCTGTTGCTGGCCGATGCGCTCGGCGTGCCGTTCTGCGACGGCGATGATCTGCACCCGCAGGCGAACCGGGCGAAGATGCACGCGGGCAAGCAGCTCGACGACGAGGACCGGATGCCCTGGCTGCACCGCATCGCCATGCGCCTTGCGGAATGGCGGAGGACGGGCACGGGCGGCGTGATCGTCAGCTCGCTGCTGACGCGCCGTTATCGCGACCTGGTGCGCGGCGGTGCGGGTCCATTCACGCTCGTTCATCTCGACGGGTCGCGAGAGCTGCTCGCCGCGCGGATCGCGGCGCGGCGCGGCCATTTCATGCCGGCCTCGCTGCTCGACAGCCAGCTCGCAACGCTGGAGCCGCCGGCGGCGGACGAGGATCCGATCGTCATGAACATCGATGCGCCGCCCTTTTCCATCGTGCGGCGGATCGTCGCCGAACTCGCGCGGCGACAGGGAGGCTGACAAGCAGTTTTGCAATGTCTGCCGCGGCCGCGGCGCGGCGGCGGACCCATGGCAGCGGGAGACAATCATGAGCCAGAGAATTGAGGATTACGCGATCATCGGCGACCGGCAGACGGCGGCGCTGGTGGGCAAGGACGGATCGATCGATTTCCTGTGCCTGCCGCGCTTCGATTCCGATCCGTGTTTCGCGGCACTGCTCGGCACGCGCGAGAACGGCCGTTGGCGGATCGCCCCGGATTTGCCGGTGCGCCGGGTGGAGCGGCGCTACCGGCCGGAGACGCTGGTGCTGGAAACCGATCTTCACACCGATGACGGCGCCGTCAGGATCACCGACTGCATGGTGCCGCATCCGCATGACACGACGCGGCTGGCCCGCATCGTCACCGGCCTGTCCGGGCGGGTCGCGATGCGGCTCGATCTCGTCTTCCGCTTCGGCTTCGGCGGGGTCGTGCCCTGGGTGCAGCGGCTGCCGGGCCATGAGGGGCTGGTCGCCATCGCCGGGCCGGACATGGTGGTGGTGTGGGGCGATGTGCCGATGACCGGGCGTAACCAGCACACCGAGGCGGCGTTCAGCGTCGCCGCCGGCGAGACGGTGGAATTCGGCCTCGAATGGCTGCCCTCGCACCGGCGGGTGCCGCGGCGGTTCAACGTCGCGGCGGGGGTGGAACAGGCGGCGGAGAGCTGGCGCGGCTGGGCGCGGCGTGTGCCGGTGGCCGGGCAGTGGGCGGAGATCGTCCGCCGGTCGCTGATCACGCTGCGGGCGCTGACCCATTGGGAGACCGGCGGGATCGTCGCCGCGGCGACGACCTCGCTGCCCGAGCAGCTCGGCGGCGGGCGCAACTGGGATTACCGGTTCTGCTGGCTGCGTGATGCGAGTTTCACGCTGCAGGCGCTGATGAATGCGGGCTATCGCGAGGAGGCGCATGCCTGGTCGCGCTGGCTCGACCGCGCGATCGCCGGCGGCGCGGATGATATCCAGATCATGTATGGCATCGCTGGCGAGCGGCGGCTGGAGGAGCGGACGATCGACTGGCTCGACGGCTATGAGGGCTCGCGCCCGGTGCGCGCCGGCAATGCCGCGGCCGGGCAGCGCCAGCTCGATGTGTTCGGCGAGGTGATGAACGCGCTCTACCAGGCGCATGTCGGCGGCGCGCAGCGGGACGAGAACAGCTGGAGCATCCGCCGCGTGCTGCTCGAAACCCTGGAGCGGATCTGGGCCGAGCCGGATGAGGGGATCTGGGAGGTGCGGGGCGGGCGGCAGCAATTCGTCCATTCCAAGGTGATGGCCTGGGTCGCCTTCGACCGGGCGATCCGCTCGGTCGAGGATTATGGCTATGACGGGCCGGTGGAGCGCTGGCGCGAGATCCGCCGGCAGATCCACGAGGAGGTCTGCGCGAAGGGGTTCGACAGCGGGATGAACAGCTTCGTGCAGGCCTATGGCTCGAAGACGCTCGATGCCAGCCTGCTGCTGATGACGATCGTCGGCTTCCTGCCGCCGGAGGATCCGCGCATGCGCGGCACCATCGCCGCGATCGAGCGGACCCTGTTGCAGGACGGGTTCGTCCGCCGCTACGACACGCAGTCCGGCAAGGACGGTCTGGAGGGCAACGAGGGCGTGTTCCTCGCGTGCAGCTTCTGGCTGGTGGACAATTACGCGATGATGGGCCGGCAGGAAGAGGCCGAGGCCCTGTTCGAGAAACTCGTTGCCCTGCGCAACGATGTCGGGCTGTTCGCCGAGGAATACGACACGGTCAACCGCCGGCAGATCGGCAATTTCCCGCAGGCCTTCACCCATGTCGCGCTGGTCAACGCGGCGCTGCGGCTCAGCGGCGCGGCACAGGTGGCGGGATAGGGGCCGGGCGGCGCATCGTCATTGACCGCTGCCGATCGCCGGGGACAGGATTACCAAATCTTCATCCAAGCGTGCGACGATCCGCCACCGGGTCCGGGAGACTGCCATGCCACGCCTTGCCAATCGCCTTGTCATTCGCCTCGCCGTGACGGTTGCCCTGGCGCTCGCCATGGTGCCGATCCTCGGCGGTAGGGCGCGCGCGGGTGAGGAGCAGCTGATTCTGACGCCGGGCAACATGCTGGCGCGAACCCATTCGACCGCGCTGCTCTTCACCATCACCGGCACCTATCGGCAGCTCTCCGTGACGCTCGTGTTCGACCCCGCGGCGAATACCTGCCGGATCGACGTGACATTCGTCACCGCCAGCCTCGCCTTGCCGAACGCGCTGGTGCGCGCGCAGGTGTTGTCGCGCGGGTTTCTCGATCCCGAGCAGTATCCGCAGACAAGCTTCACCGGGCATTGTGCCGCGGGCGGCACAAGGATCGACGGCAAGCTCACGATGCACGGGCAGACCCATCCGTTCAGCATGGTCCTGACAAAGCGGATGGCCGGCGGCAGGCTGGTCGGGTTTCACACGGTCGGCCGGCTGGACCGGCAGCGCTGGGGGATCGATGGGCTGAACATGCTGGTCGGCCGCACCATCACCGTGATCGACGACATCTCGCTTGACGGTCGGCGGCCGAACCCGGCCGGCTGACGCCATTCAGGCCTGCGCGCGGGTGGCAGGCGCGTGTGTGGCAGGCGGGCGGGCGTTGCGTGTCAGTGCGCGGCCGGCGGGCGCAACTCGCGCCGGAGGATCTTGCCGACCGGGGATTTCGGCAATTCCTCGTGGCGGAACTCGACGATCCTGGGCATCTTGTAGGAGGTGAGGTTGCGCCGGCAGTGTTCGAGCAGTGCCGCCTCGGTCAGCCGGTCCGATTTCGGCACGACCACGATCTTCACCCGCTCGCCGGAGACAGCGTCGGGAACGCCGATGGCAGCGGCCTCCCGCACGTCCGGGTGCATCATCACCACCTCCTCGATCTCGGAGGGATAGACGTTGAAGCCCGAGACCAGGATCATTTCCTTCAGCCGGTCGACGAGGCGGATGAAGCCCCGCTCGTCCATCACCCCGATATCTCCGGTTGCCAGCCAGCCCGCCGCATCGATCACCAGCGCGGTCTCCGCCGGGCGCTGCCAGTAGCCGCGCATCACCTGCGGGCCGCGCACGCAGATCTCGCCTTCCTCGCCGATGCCGGCCCAGCTGCCATCGGCACGGCGCAGCCGCACCATGGTCGAGGGCAGCGGCAGGCCGACCGTGCCGTTGAAGCCCATCCGGTCGGGATGGTTCATGTCGATCGGGTTCATGCAGACCACGGGCGAGCATTCGGTCAGGCCATACCCCTCGCTCACCGGCAGGCCGGTGGTGGCCTGCCAGCGCGCCGCGACGTCGGCCCGGGTCGCGGCGCCGCCGGCGATGACGAGGCGCAGGCGCGAGACGTCGAGGCGGCGAAACCCCTCATGGTCCAGCAGGTTGCTGAACAGGGTGTTGATCCCGACCATCACCTCGAATTTTTCGTGGCGGATGCTGCGCAGCACGTGGCCGGTATCGCGGGGGTTGGCGATCAGCACGTTGCGGCCGCCGAGCGCCATGAACATGAACAGGTTCACCGTCAGCGAAAACACGTGATAGAGCGGCAACAGGGTGAGGATGTTCAGCCGTGCGCCGGCGGCTTCACCGCCGCTCCAGGCCGAGGTCTGCAGGATGTTGGCGATGATGTTGCGGTGGGTGAGCATCGCGCCCTTGGCAACGCCGGTCGTCCCGCCGGTATATTGCAGGAAGGCGATATCGTCCTGGCCGGTCGGGACCGCGCGCAGGCCGGCTCTGCGTCCCTCCGCCAGCGCGGCGTTGAACCGCACCCCGCGCAGCCGGTGCGGCGGCACCGCCCTTGCGACGTGGCGGACCGAAAAATCGAGCACGAGGCCGCGCAGCCCGCCGATCAGATCGCCGATCGCGGCGATGACGACGGTTTCGACCCCGGTGCCCTCGATCCCGCGTTCGGCGGTGGCGGCGAAGGTCTCGAACACCACGAGCAGGCGCGCGCCGCTGTCGCGCAACTGGTGGTGCAACTCACGAGGGGTGTAGAGCGGATTGACGTTGACGACGGTGGCGCCGGCCAGCAGCGTGCCGAAGACCGCGACCGGGTATTGCAGCGAATTCGGCATCATCAGCGCAACGCGGTCGCCTTTGCCGAGCCCGCGCGATTGCAGGAACCCGGCGAAGGCCCGCGCCCGCTCAAGTGTTTGCGCATAGGTCATCGGCGCGCCGGCGCTGACGAAGGCCGGGTGCGGACCATGCTCCCGCACCCAGGCTTCCAGCATGTGGTTGAGCGAGGGAATGGCATCGAGCTGTTCTTCGATGTCGTGCGGAACGCCGTCGCGATAGGCGCCGAACCAGATGCCGTCCGTCGTGGCGTGGTCCTCGTATGTCACGGTCATCCGGTTGTCCTCCGTGAAATGCGGCAGGCGAAGATCCACCCTCGCCTGGCAATGATCCGTGATGGATGTTGTCTTTTGGTTAACGAGGTTACGTATACGACAATCAGTTCGGCTGACAAGGGGTCACGCGGAGATGTGAAGCGCCACGCCAGGCGCCGCGCGCAGACGCAAAGACTCGACACCATGGGTCGCGATCAGCGAGACATGGTATGAGTGGCCAAAAGCAGCGCCCGCGATCATCCGGTCAGGGCGAGCGATCCTGCCGGATGATGCGGGCGGCGGCGGTCAGGAAGCGGGGCGGAGTGCGGCGATCTCGCGCCAGGCGTGGCATGCGCCGGTATGCGGATCGATGACGACCGGCAGAACCCAGCGATGGGCGAACAGGCGCCGGATTGTGGCATTGCCGGCGACGGCGGCCTCGACGCGGGCGGCCGGCGCATGGATGACGACGAGCAGCCGCTGCGGCACATGCGCCGGGGTGCCGTCGTCATGGAACAGCGACTGGCGGGGCAGGCCGGTCCGCAGGTCGCCGCCATTGCCGAGCACCACGCCGATCCGGCCGACCGGGTTGTGCAGCGTCTTGTCGCCGGCGCCGAGGCGGTCGTTGTCGATCGTCGAGAACAGGTACTGGCAGTTGATCCATTGTGCGACGACCATCGGTGCCGCGAGGATGGCCGCCAGCGCCGCGCCGCTGTTGTCGTTTTCCCAGTCATAGCTGTGCAGGAAGGCGCGGCCGCCGAGATCGGCATCGCGGGTCATGGCGCGCGGGCCGATAATGAAGGCGGCGTTGCCGGTGAGGCCCCATTCGGGCCGGACATCCGCCCAGTGCGCGGCGGCCGTGTCGGGATCGTCGGTGGCGCGGCCCGGTGAAGCCGCGCGCGCGGCCCGGCTCGCGGCGGCGGCGCGGGCGAGATCGCGCGCGAGGGCGTCGATCGCCGCGGCGTGGCTGGCGGGGGCGGAAGCGGTGTCGAACAGGGTCACGGTTTCGGCCGTGGTGTTGTGTTCGGCGGCGAGGAACCAGGTACCCTCGGGGATCGGCTTGCCCTCCGCCGCGAGGGAGGTGCGAACCGCCTCGTCATTGAGGATGGCCGCCAGCGTGCGCGCATTGGCGCCGCCGCCATGGCCGCCGCAGGCGCCGCAATCCAGCGTCGAGCGATAGGGGTTGTTGCTGGCCTCGGCAGCATGGCCGACCAGCACGACGAGCGGCGCGGTGCCGGCCGTCGGCAGGCCGGTGAGGTCGAACAGCGCGCGGGCGCTGGCAAGCCGGGTCTCGAAGGGCAGGCCGGTGCATGTGCCATGCGGCGCGATTGCCGGCGCGAGGTGGGTCGGGTCGCCGTGCCACAGCCGCCGCAGCCGCCGCATCGCGCGCGGCGCCAGCGTGTTGGCGATCATCATCGCGGCCCCCAGCGGGCCCGCGGCCTCGGCGGTGGCGAAGCTGGTGCCGAGACCCGTCTTCAGCTCGCCAAAGCTCGCATTGGCCCGCGCCCCGGCGCGCCCGGCGGCAAGGCTGCGGCGGGCCGCCGCATCCGCTCCTGGCGCTGCGGCGAGTTCGAGATCGTGCAGCGGCGTGGCGAGTGCGGGAAGCTGCGGCCGGCGCTCGCCATCCGGCAGGCGCAGCGCGATGGGCAGGCCGAAAAATCCGGCATAGCCGAAGGTTTCGTAGGCGCCGGCCGCTTCGACCGCGCGGCGCAGCGGCTCCGACCGCACATCGATGCAGAAGACGAGTTGCGCTGCCGCGGGCGCGGCATCGGCGGTATGGTGCGGCTGGCGGGCGATGCGGGCGATCAGGTCGTCGCGATAGGCGCGCTCGGCGGCGTGCTGGAAGATCAGGCCGAGATCGGTGTCGTCCATCGCCGCGATATCGTCGAGCGCGGGGGCGGCGAGCACCGGCGAGAACCCGAAATGCCGGGCGATGCTGGCCCGGGTGGCGGCGGCCGCGTCACGCGGTGCGGGGAAGGCGGCGGCCGGCGCGCCGAGGGCGAGATCGCCGAGCAGCAGGAGCGCGATCAGGTCGGCCATGCTGGCCGGCGCGGCTTCGGTCTGCTCCCGTCCGGCATGCGCCTCGCGCCAGTTGATATGGCCGGCCCAGCCCGGCAGCCGTGCGACGCGCGCCGTCAGTGCTGCCATGCGGCCGGCATCCGGCACGCCCAGCCGGTCGAGCGCCCAGGCGATGGCGGGCAGGGCGGCACGCGGCGCCTGGCCCAGAAGGTCGGGGCGCGCCGCGAAGGCCGGCTCGTGCGGCAGCATGCCGAGCACGGCGGCGTAGAGTCCGAGGCTGCTGCCGGGCAGTTTCAGCGCGGCGGTGCCACGGTCGAAGAAGGTGGCGCACCAGCGGGCGACGAGCATCGCGGCAGGATCGGCGGGCGCGGGCATCGGCGGTGATGGCGGCAGGTCGAACAGTCGTGCCATCAGGCAGTCGAACGGGGTGACGTCCGGGCCAAGGCTGTGGAAGGCTGCATCCAGCCCGCCGAGCCGCTCGATCGCGATATCGCGCACGGCATCGCGCGGCGGCTGGCCCCGTTGCGCGAGGCTGCGCCAGAGATCGAGCTGCAGTGCCGCGCGGGCGCCATACTGCCGCGCCCCGGCGCGGATCGCGGTTTCGAACGGATGGTCCTCGAAGGCGGCGAGCGGGTTGACCGCGATAGCGCCATCCAGCGGCCAGAGCGCGGGGACGGCGCGCGCCGCGGCGGCGATCTGGGCGTCCAGCGTTTCGGTGGCCTCGGGAGCGGCGAAAGTGGGTCTGGCGAGATCGACATTCATGGGTCGGGTCCTTTCAGGCGTTCAGCAGCCGGACATGCAGCGGGCGGGGCAGGCCGGTTCCGCCCTGGCGCAGCAGCGCCTGCGCGACGCCGCCGGCGAGGAAGAGGGCCGCGAGCGCGAACACGAGGCCATCGCCGCCGGGGGACGCGGTGGGTGGGGCGGCGAGCAGCGCCTCGGTCGCGCCGAGCCCGGCGAGGTACAAGCCCGACAGGACGGGCAGCAGCAGGAACATCCGCTTCGTGCCGGCCGAGAGGGTGGCGCCAACCCCGGTGGCGATTGCCAGGGCGGTGGGCAGCAGCGCCGCGCCGGTGACCAGGCCATGAGCATCAAGCCAGGCGATGGCAGCGAGGGCGAGCAGTGCCGCGATCGCGGTGATGGCTGCGCCCTGCGGCCGCGCTGGCCGCAGCACCGGGCCGATGGCGGCGCCGGAGCCGAGGAACAGCCAGGCCTTGAACAGCCCGTGCGCGAAGAGGTGCCAGAGCGCCGCGGCATCGCCGCCGAGGCCGCAGGTGAGGATCATGAAGCCCATCTGCGCGATGGTCGATCCGGCGAGGGATTGCTTGATCTCCGGCCGGACGAGCTGGAGGAAGCCGCCCCAGAATGCCGCGAACAGGCCGGCGCCGATGGCGAGCGCCTGCACCGCCGGTGCGGCGGCGAGCACGGCGGCGAAGCGGATCAGCAGGAAGCCCCCGGCATTGACGAGACCGGCATGCATCAGGGCGGAGACCGGGGTGGGCGCCGTCATCGAGCGCATCAGCCAGGCGGAGAACGGCGGCAGGGCCGAGCGGGCCATCGCGGCGAGGAGGAGCAGGCCGGCGGCAAGGCCCTGGAGCGCGGCCGGCAGCGATGCGGCGCCGTTGATCATCGCCGCAATGTCCGGCGAGCCCGTATGGGCGCCGAGCAGGGCGAGGGCGGCAAGGAGTGCCGCATCGCCGATCACGAAGGCGCGCCGTGCCTGCTGCGCGGCGGCCGCGGCGGCGGGCGTCCCGGCATGGCCGATCAGCCCGGCAAGCAACTGGCCGCTGGCGACCCAGACCGGCAGGAACACCAGCGCATTGCCGGCATGGACGAGCACAAGAACCGAGGCCAGCAGCAGCGAAACCCGCGTTGCATAAGCACGGCGGCGCGGATCGGCGCGCATGTAACGGGTGGAGAAGGACAGCACCACGGCGCCCACGAAGCTGGTGAGCAGGGTAAGGCTCGCGGCGAGCCCGTCGGCCGGGCCGGGTGCGGCCCAAAGCTGCGCGATCAGCCCGGCCGCGGCGGCGAGGCTTGCCCAGCCGGCGCGTTCCGCGCGCCGCAGGCTGCGCTCGCCGCTGCGATCCGCCGCGGCGAAGGCGGCGCCACCAAGGGCGAAGCAGGCGGGAAGATAAGAAAAATCCATGTGCGGGCTCCTTCCCGCAATCCGGTATGACAAGGGCATTGATTTGTGAAACGAGTTATCGATATCTCAAGCATTGGAAAAATTAATGATGAGATGCCGATGCCCCTTCGCACCCTCGATCTCGACCTGCTGCGCAGTTTCGTGACCATCGCCGATGCGGGAGGCTTCACCCGCGCCGGGGAGATGCTGGGGCGCACGCAATCCGCCGTCAGCCTGCAGATGAAGCGCCTTGAGGACATGCTCGGCCGGCCGGTCTTCGCGCGCGGGCCGCGCCATCTGCGCCTGACCGACGAGGGAGAACGCCTGCTCGGCCATGCGCGGCAGCTGCTGCGGCTGAACGATGCGGCGCTTGCCGATCTGCTGGAGCCGGAAGTCGCGGGGCTGGTGCGGCTCGGCGTGCCGGAGGATTTCGCCACGGTGCATCTGCCGAAGGTTTTGGCGGCCTTCGTGGATGCGCATCCGAGAGTCGAGCTGGAAGTGACCTGCGATCTGACGCTCAACCTGGAGGAGGGGTTCCGGGCCGGGCGATTCGATCTCGTGCTGGTCAAGCGGGAGCCGGATGTGGCGCTGGAGGGCACGCGGGTCTGGCGCGAGCCGCTGGTCTGGGTGGCGCGGGACCGGCTTTCGGTCCCCGGGCAGGGGCCGGTGCCGCTGATCGTCTCGCCGCAGCCTTGCGTGTATCGGCGGCGGGCCGTCGCCGCGCTGGATGCGATCGGCTGCCCCTGGCGCTGCGCCTATACGTCGACCAGCCTTGCCGGAACCCAGGCGGCGGTGCGCGCCGGCCTCGGCGTCGCCGTGCTGCCGCGGGA
Organism: Acidiphilium sp. 20-67-58; assembly: GCF_002255515.1. Classification (NCBI taxonomy): domain Bacteria; kingdom Pseudomonadati; phylum Pseudomonadota; class Alphaproteobacteria; order Acetobacterales; family Acidocellaceae; genus Acidiphilium; species Acidiphilium sp. 20-67-58. The sequence continues at coordinate 32,643 of NZ_NCAS01000017.1, forward strand.
GATGTGCCCGGATTTCCTGACGCCGTTGCCGCAGGGCGACCGGCTGCCGCCGCTCGCCGATACCGAGATCGCGCTGATCGAGTTGCCCGGCGCCTCGGCGACGGCGCACCGGTTTGCCCAGCACGTCGCCGCCGCACTCGAACGCGGGGCATAGAGCATCATCCGATCGGATGCGGCGATCGGGATCAGTTGCGCGATTCGAGGCGCTGGATCGATTTCAGCTGATGGGTGAATGCCGTGCGTCCGCCGGTATGGGACAGGCTCTGGACCGTGGCGCCCTGCTGCTGTTGCGGCCCGCTTGCGGCCGGCATGGCCTGTGCCGCGACCGGGGCTATGCCGACCATGATGGCGAGGGCGGCGGTGATCATCGTTCTTGTGCGCATGGAAAAACTCCGTGTTGGTGATGCGGGACGCGCCCGCTTGCAACGGAGATGGGTCGCCGCGGGTGGCGCCGGAACATCCGGGTGACGGCTAATACTCATGCCGTGCGCGTATGAGCGGGCGGGGCACCGCCAACGCTGCGGTGAACGGTGCGGCGCCGGCACGGCGATGGCGAGGCGCCAGGGCATTGACGCGGACCGCCCGGGTTTGGTTCGATGCGATCATGAAAACAGGAATTCTGCGTTGTGCCTCCCTGGTGGCGCTGTTCGCCAGCCTTGCCGGCGGTCTTTCGGGCTGCGGACTGGCGGCGGCGCCGTGCCGGGTGACATCGGCGGGGCTGAAGATCATCCCGCTGGTGGGGCCGGTGGCGGCGGCGCCAAGCGATGCCTGCGCCAACGCGATCGACCCGACGCCCACGCGAAGCTGATCCTCTACTCCTCCTGACATCGCCCGCTGCCGCTGAGGGTGCGGAGACTGCTGGCCGCCGCGCCCGGTGCGGACGCGGCGGCGGAGCAAAAGATCAGGCGGAGGCTTTGGCCTCGCGCCGGCGGTCGTGCAGGATGAACTCGGTGTAGCCGTTCGGCTGGGTGCGACCCTTGAGAACGAGGTCGCACGCCGCCTGGAAGGCGACACCGTCGAAGCCGGGCGCCATGTTGCGATAGGCCGGGTCGCCCGCGTTCTGGCCATCGACCACCGCGGCCATGCGCTTCATCGTCTCCATCACCTGGGCCTCGGAGACGATGCTGTGATGCAGCCAGTTGGCGATGTGCTGGGCGGAGATGCGCAGGGTGGCGCGGTCTTCCATCAGCGCGACGTTGTGGATGTCCGGCACCTTGGAGCAGCCGATCCCCTGGTCGATCCAGCGGACGACGTAGCCGAGGATGCCCTGGGCGTTGTTGTCGAGCTCCTGCTGGATGTCGTCCGGCTGCCAGTTCGGGCGGTCGGCCAGCGGGATGGTCAGCAGGTCGGTGAGCGAGCCCATCGGGCGGGAGGCCAGTTCGGCCTGGCGGGCGGCGACATCGACCATGTGGTAGTGCAGGGCGTGCAGCGTGGCCGCGGTGGGCGAGGGCACCCAGGCGGTATTGGCGCCGGCGCGGGGGTGGCCGACCTTCTGGTCGAGCATGGCCGCCATCGCGTCGGGCGCGGCCCACATGCCCTTGCCGATCTGGGCGTGGCCGGGCAGGCCGCAGACGATGCCGATATCGACGTTGCGGTCCTCATACGCCTTGATCCAGGGCGTATTCCTGATCTCGTTCTTGCGGATCATCGGGCCGGCCTCGATCGAGGTGTGGATTTCGTCGCCGGTGCGGTCGAGGAAGCCGGTGTTGATGAAGAAGATGCGGCTGGCGGCGGCGGCGATGCAGGCCTTGAGATTGGCCGAGGTGCGGCGCTCCTCGTCCATGATCCCCATTTTCAGCGTGTCCGGCGCGAGGCCGAGCAGGGCTTCGGTCGCGGCGAAGAGGCTGTTGGCGTAGGCCACCTCGTCGGCGCCGTGCATCTTCGGCTTGACGATGTAGACCGAGCCGGCGCGGGAGTTGCGCAGCCCGCTGGTGCGGCGGATGTCATGCAGGCCGCAGAGGGAGGTCACCACGAGGTCGAGCATCGTCTCGGGGATCGGTTTGCCGGCGGCATCGAGGACGGTGTCGGTATAGATGTGGTGGCCGACATTGCGGACCAGCATCAGCACCCGGCCGGGAAGGGTGAGGGTCGAGCCGTCCGGCGCGGTGTAGGCGCGGTCGGGGTTGAGGGCGCGGGTAAAGGTCTTGCCGCCCTTCTCGACCTGTTCCTCCAGCGTGCCGGCCATCAGGCCGAGCCAGTTGCGGTAGACCAGCACCTTGTCCTCGGCATCGACGGCGGCGACGCTGTCCTCGGCGTCCATGATCGAGCTGATCGCGGATTCGACGATGAGGTCGGCGATGCCGGCCTTGTCCGTCCGGCCGATCGGGCTGGTCGGGTCGATCGCGATCTCGACATGCAGGTTGTGATGGCGGAGCAGGATGGCGGTGGGGGCGGCGGCGTCGCCGCGATAGCCGACGAACTGGTCGGCGTGTTTGAGGCCGGTCTCGCCGCTTTCGAGCACGGCGGCGAGATGGCCGTTGTGCACGCGCAAGGCGCGGATATCGGCGTGGCTGCCGGTCGCCAGCGGGAAATGATCGTCGAGGAAGGCGCGGCCGCGGGCGACGACGGCGGCGCCGCGCTGCGGGTTATAGGCCTTGCCGCGCTCGAGCCCGCCGGATTCGGAAATGGCGTCGGTGCCGTAGAGCGCGTCGTAGAGGCTGCCCCAGCGGGCATTGGCGGCGTTCAGCGCGTAGCGGGCGTTCATCACCGGCACGACGAGCTGCGGGCCGGCGATGGCGGCGATTTCGGGATCGACGCGCGCCGAGGTGACCTTCACCGCGCCGGGCTCGGGCTTGAGATAGCCGATCTCGCGCAGGAAGGCCTCGTAGGCGGCGGGGTCGATCGGCTGGCCACGGCGGGAGCGGTGCCAGTCATCGATCGCGGCCTGGAGACGGTCGCGCTCGGCGAGCAGCTCGGCGTTGCGGGGGGCGTGGCGGGCGACCAGATCGGCAAAACCCTGCCAGAAGGAAGCCGGCGCGAGTCCGGTGCCGGGCAGCGCCTCGGTCTCGATGAACTGGTGAAGCTCGGCGGCGACGCGCAGGCCCGCCGCGTCCACGTAGGTCTGAGTCATTGGTTCGTCTCCTTGATCTGCGCGGTTTTTGGCCAAACCGGCCGGTCTTGTCGAGGGGTGGGAGGCGCTTGCAGCGCTGCCATGGGCAGATCTGCCCCGCCCGGGCTTGATATCGCCGCCTCCCTCCGCAATTAACAGGGCCGATCATGAACATCCGGTGACGCCGGACGGACGAACGACGGAGTTTTCCCGACAGATGAGCGCCTTCAATACCGAAACCGTCACCCAGGTCCATCACTGGACCGATCGGCTGTTCAGCTTCACCGTGACCCGCGATCCGGCGTTCCGCTTCATCGCCGGGCAATTCACCATGATCGGGCTCGAGGTCGAGGGCAAGAAGCTGCTGCGGGCCTATTCGATGGCCAGCGCAAGCTATGACGATCATCTGGAATTCTTCAGCATCAAGGTGCCGGACGGACCGCTGACCTCGCGGCTGCAGCACGTCAAGCCGGGCGATCCGGTGCTGGTGGGGCGCAAGCCGACCGGCACACTGCTGGCCGACAACATGCACCCCGGCGAGCGTCTCTATCTTCTGGGCACCGGCACCGGGCTCGCGCCGTTCATGAGCATCATCCGCGAGCCGGATATCTACGAGCGGTTCAGCCAGGTGGTGCTGATCCATGGCTGCCGGCACATCAGCGACCTCGCCTATGAGGATTACATCACCAAGACCCTGCCGGCGGACGAGTTCATCGGCCCGCAGGTCTCCAGACAGCTGCTCTATTACCCGACGGTGACGCGCGAGCCGTTCCGGCATAACGGGCGGATCACCCAGATTCTCGAAACCGGCAATTTCGGCCCGGGGATCGACCTTCCGCCGCTCGCGCCCAAGGGCGACCGGGTGATGCTCTGCGGCAGCCCTGTCTTTCTCGACGACATGGTGCAGCTGCTGGAGCGGCGCGGCTTTACCGAGGGCAGTTCGTCCCGCCCCGGCGAATACGTGATCGAGAAGGCGTTCGTCGAGAAATGATGCGGGGACGCTGAGGGCGCCGCCGCGCCGGGAGCGGCGCGGTCCAGACCAGTCCGCCGCGCCGGGAGCGGCGCGGGTCAGGCCGATTTGGCCAGGCGGTCGAACCGGAGCAGGCGGGCGAGCAGGGCGGGCATCTCCGCCAGGGGGATCATGTTCGGCCCGTCGGAGGGCGCACGGTCGGGATCCGGGTGGCATTCGATGAAGACCGCGGCGCAGCCGACCGCAAGGGCGGCGCGGGCGAGGATCGGGGCGAATTCGCGCTGGCCGCCCGACGCGGTGCCCTGGCCGCCCGGTTGCTGGACCGAATGGGTCGCGTCGAATACCACCGGATAGCCGGTCTGCGCCATGATCGGCAAAGCCCGCAGGTCGGAGACCAGGGTGTTGTAGCCAAAGGAGGCGCCGCGCTCGGTGAGCAGGATGCGTTCGTTGCCGGTGCTGGCGATCTTGGCGGCGACGTTGCGCATGTCCCACGGCGCGAGGAACTGGCCCTTCTTGACGTTGATCGCCCGACCGGTATGGCCGGCAGCCAGCAGCAGGTCGGTCTGGCGGCAGAGGAAGGCGGGGATCTGCAGCACGTCCACCGCCTCGGCGGCGGGGGCGCACTGGGCGGCGTCGTGCACGTCGGTCAGCACCGGGATGCCGAATTTCGCCCGGATATCGGCGAGGATCTGCAACCCCTGCGCCATGCCGACGCCGCGCCCGGCGGTGAGCGAGGTGCGGTTGGCCTTGTCGTAGCTCGACTTGAAGATCAGGCCGATGCCAAGCTCGCGCGTCATCGCCGCGAGCGCGCCGGCGACCTCGCCCGCATGCTCGGCGCTCTCGATCTGGCAGGGGCCGGCGATGAGGGTGAAGGGCAGGTCGTTGCCGACGCGCAGATCGCCGATCTCGACCGTCTTCATGATCATACCAGCCTCATCTGCTTGACCGCCGCCTCGATGAAGCCGGCGAAGAGCGGATGCGGGTCGAAGGGTTTCGATTTCAGCTCGGGGTGGTACTGCACGCCGATGAACCAGGGATGGTCGGGGTATTCGACGATTTCCGGCAGCAGCCCGTCCGGCGAGAGGCCGGAGAAGCGGAGGCCGGCGGATTCCAGCCGCTCGCGGTAGTGGATGTTGACCTCGTAGCGATGGCGGTGGCGTTCCTCGATCGTCGCGGCGTCGCCATAGACGGCACGGACGAGGCTGCCCTCCACCAGGGTGGCGGCATAGGCGCCGAGGCGCATGGTGCCGCCGAGATTGCCTTCGGCGGCGCGGCGCTCGATCTCGTTGCCGCGGGCCCATTCGGTGAGCAGGCCGACCACCGGCACCTCGCAGGGGCCGAATTCGGTGGAGGAGGCCTGGGGCAGGCCGGCGAGATTCCGCGCCGCCTCGATCACCGCCATCTGCATGCCGAAGCAGATGCCGAGGAAGGGGACGTTGCGCTCGCGGGCGAAGCGCACCGCCTCGATCTTGCCGCCGGTCCCGCGCTCGCCGAAGCCGCCGGGGACGAGGATGCCGTGCACCCCGTCGAGCCGGGCGACGGCGCCGGGCTGCTCGAAGATTTCGGAATCGACCCAGTCGAGCCGGACCCGCACCCGGTTGGCGATGCCGCCATGGGTCAGCGCCTCGCCGAGCGACTTATAGGAGTCGAGCAAGTTGGTGTATTTGCCGACGACGGCGATGGTGACCTCGCCCTCCGGGTTGTGCACCGTCTCGACGATGCGGCGCCAGCGATCGAGATCGGGCTCGGCATCGTGCGGCAGGCTGAAATGGCGGAGCACCTCGCGGTCGAGCCCGGCCTCGTGATACGAGATCGGCACCTCATAGATCGTGCTCACGTCGAGGGCGGGGACCACCGCCTCGGGGCGGACATTGCAGAACAGCGCGATCTTGCGGCGCTCGCCCTCGGGGATCGGGCGGTCGCAACGGCAGATCAGCATGTGCGGCTGGATGCCGACATTCAGCAATTCCTTGACGGAATGCTGGGTCGGCTTGGTCTTCAGCTCGCCGGCGCTCGGGATGTAGGGCACCAGGGTGAGGTGGACGAACATCGCATCGTGCGAGCCGAGTTCGTTGCCGAGCTGGCGGATGGCTTCGAGGAAGGGCAGGCTCTCGATGTCGCCCACCGTGCCGCCGATCTCGACGAGGACGAAATCGAGCCCGGCGGTGTCGCGCAGGATGGCCTGCTTGATGGCGTCGGTGATGTGCGGGATCACCTGCACGGTGGCGCCGAGATAATCGCCGCGGCGCTCGCGGGCGATGACCTCGGAATAGATGCGGCCGGTCGTCGCGTTGTCCGACTTGGTGGCGTGCACACCGGTGAAGCGCTCGTAATGGCCGAGATCGAGATCGGTCTCGGCGCCGTCGTCGGTAACGAAGACCTCGCCGTGCTGGTACGGGCTCATCGTGCCCGGATCGACGTTGAGATAGGGGTCGAGCTTGCGCAGGCGGACCGAATAGCCGCGGGCCTGAAGCAGCGCGCCGAGGGAGGCGGAGGCGATACCCTTGCCGAGCGAGGAAACCACGCCGCCGGTGATGAAGACATACCGGGTCATGGGCCTTCGCCATAGCAGAGGGCGGCGCGGTGCAAAACCCCGCGCCGGGCAAAAGAGGAGATTCGCATTACTGCTTTGTCGGCGCCGGGGCGCTCGGTGCGGGTTTTGCGGGGGGTGCCGTCTTGGATGGCGCCGCCTGGGATGTCGCCTTCTGGGCAGCAACCGGCGCCGCGGGAGCCGATTCGCCAGGGACCGGCGGCAGCGGGGCGAGCGGCGAGGCGGGGGCGGCGTTTCTTGCCGGGCCTGCCGGCGACGGCGCGTTCAGGATCGCCTCGGCCGAGCCGCCGCCGCTGTGCCGGTAGAGCAGGGCGAGAACCAGCGAGAGCACCATGAACAGCGTCGCCAGCACCGCGGTGACTCGTGTGAGCAGGTTGGCGGTGCCGCGCCCGGTCATGAAGCTGCCCATGCCCTGGCTGGTGCCGAGGCCGAGGCCGCCGCCCTCGCTGCGCTGGATCAGCACGACACCGATCAGGGCAATGGTTATGAACGCCTGGAGGACGAGCAGAACGGTAATCATGGGAGCGTGGCGGCCTTTCGGAGTGACGCGCGGGTTCTAGAGCATCAGCCCGCCGGATGGAACCGCCCGGCGGGGTCTGGACATCCGATTGTCGGGTCGATGCTCTGATGACCAGTCAAGATAGAGCACGACATCCGATCCACCGGGATCGGGACGTGCTCTAGTCCCGCGGGGCGGCGGAGGCAATCGCGAGGAAATCCTCTGCCTTGAGGCTGGCGCCGCCGACCAGGGCGCCGCCGACCTCGGGCAGAGCGAGCAGGGCAGCCGCGTTGGAGGGTTTGACCGAGCCGCCATAGAGGATCGGCATCGTCGCCCCGGCGGCGCCGAGCTGGCGGCGCAGGGCAGCGCGGATCGAGGCGTGCATCGCCGCGACATCCTCATCGGTGGGGGTGCGGCCGGTGCCGATCGCCCAGACCGGTTCATAGGCGATGATCCCGGGGGCGATGACGCCGGGCACGGTCTGGCCCGCCAGCTCCTCCGGCAGACTGCCGGCGAGCTGCGCGCGGACCACGGTTTCGGCCTCGCCGGAATCGCGCTCCGCCTCGGTTTCGCCGACGCAGATGATCGGGATCAGGCCGGCGGCGATCGCGGTGCGCGCCTTTTCACGCACGATGGCCGAGGATTCGGCATGATCGGCGCGGCGTTCGGAATGGCCGAGAATGACATGGGTGGCGCCGAGTTCGGCCAGCAGATCGGCCGACAGATCGCCCGTGTGCGCGCCGGAGCGCTGTACCGCGCAATCCTGCGCGCCGAGGGCGACCGGGGCGCCGGCGAGGGCAGCGCGCAGCGGGGCGATCAGCGGCGCCGGCGGGCAGACCAGCAGCTCCGCACCCGGGGACGTGGCGCGCAGCGTTTCGGCATAGGCGGCGATGCCGGCGAGTGTGCCGTTCATCTTCCAGTTTCCGGCGATCAGCTGGGGCATCCGCGTCTCCCTTTGCAATGGCGCGAAGGAGGTAGACGAGGCGGGGCCGGGTGGCAATCGGGCGCGCCCGTGGTAAGACGCGGCTTTCCCGCTGGATGAGGTTGCTGCCGCATGCTTTCGATGATCCGCCAACTGCTCGACAATTGGATCGTGCGCGCGTTTTTCGTCGTGCTGATCGGCGTGTTCGTGTTCTGGGGCGTCTCCAGCGTGGTGATGGGCATCGGCGCCTCCGACGCGATCGCGACCGTGGGCGGGCAGCCGATCAAGATCGAGGCGGTGAATGCAGACTACCAGCGCACGCTGAACGCCTACGCGACGCGGAACAGCGGCCGCGAACCGAGCAAGGGCGAGCGTCGGCTGTTCGCCGATCAGGCGCTGGGCTCGGCGATCGACCGCGCGGCGATGCAGCTCGAGGCGCGGCGCATGGGGGTGGTGGCACCGCCCTCGGCGATCCGCCAGCAGGTTTTCGCGATCCCGGCCTTTCACGGGCCGGACGGCAAGTTCGACAAGGCGACCTTCAACGCCGTGCTCGCCAATCACAGCCTGACGCCGGCGGCGTTCATGGCCGAGATCGCCAGCGGACTGAAATCGTCGCAGATCATCGATGCGCTGACCGCCGGGGTGAACGCGCCGGCGCCGCTGGTCGACCAGATCTTCGCCTATGCCGCGCAGGAGCGGACGGTGCAGTTCGCGACACTGCCGCTCGCCGACGCCACCCCGCCGCCGGCCCCGGCCGAGACCGTGCTGCGGCGCTATTGGCGGGATCATCCGGAGCGGTTCTCGACGCCGGCCTTGCGCGTGGCCGACGTGGTGGTGCTGTCGCCGGCGCTGATCGCCAGGGGCGAGACGGTGACGCAGGCCGAGATCGCGGCGCAATACCAGCAGGAGAAGGCGAAATTCGCGCAGGCGCCGAAGCGGACCGTCGAGATCGTCACAGCGGAGGACGCGAAGAGCGCGGCCGAGCTGGCGAAGACCTGGAAAAGCGGGGCCGACTGGGCGGCGGTGCAGAAGGCGGCGGCGGCGGCGAGTGCCACCGCTGTCGTCATGACCGACGCGAAACCCTCCGACCTGCCCTCGGCGGCGCTGGCCAAGGCGGTATTCGCGGCGACGCCGGATGAGGTCTCCGCTCCGGTGAAGGGTTCGCTCGGCATCTACGTGTTCAGGGTTACCAAGGCGGTTGCCGGCGGCGACAAGCCGCTCTCCGCGGTGACGGACCAGATCCGCGCCGAGATCCAGCTGCGCAAGGCGCGCAACGTGGTGGACAATACGCTGAGCCACCTGCAGGATGCGCTGGCGGGCAGCACCGCACTCGGCAAGCTGCCGGCGAGCCTGCATCTCGCCCAGGCGCAGGTGAGCGTGGACCGCCAGGGAATGACGGTGGACGGCAAGCCGGCGGGGATTCCCGGGCCAGCGGCGCTGCGGCAGGCGATCGTCAAGGCGATTTTCGACACTGCCCCCGGCAATACCCCGCAGGCGGTGAGCGGGCCGGGCGATAGCTATTATGCCATCGCAGTCCACCGGATCATCAAGCCGGCGCTCAAGCCCTATGACAAGGTGAAGGCCGATGTGCTGGCCGACTGGACCGGCGCGCAGGTGGAGCGGCAGGAAGAGGTCGCGGCGGCGAAGCTGCTGACCGCGGTGAAGGGCGGCAAGAGCCTGGCGGCAGCGGCCTCTGCGGCAGGGCTGACGGTAACGACCGCGGCACCGATGACGCGCGCGAAGCCGGCCAAGGGCGTGCCGCCGCAACTCGCCCAGGTGGCGTTCAGCCTGAAGAAAGGCGAGCCCACCATGGTGCAGACGCAGGCGGGGTTCGTCGTCGGTGTGGTGACCGACATCGCCGAGCCGAAGCCGGGCAGCAACGAGGCGTTCCGCCAGCGCATTTCCGAGTCGCTCGGGCAGTCGATGCAGAACGACGTGCTGCAGACCTATGCCGCGGCGCTGCGCCAGCGCGACCATGTCAAGATCAACACCAAGCTGTTGAACCAGATCAGCAATTGAGGCCAGCGAGATGACATCCGAGACCAACCAGCACGCCCGTTTCCGCGCCGCCTATAATGCCGGGCGGGGCGCGCTGGCCTGGCGCCTGCTCGCCGCCGACCTGATCACGCCGGTCGCCGCCTTCCTCAAGCTCGCGCATGGCACGGCGCATTCCTTCCTGCTCGAAAGCGTCGAGGGTGGGGCAGCGCGCGGGCGCTATTCGGTGATCGGCTTCGCACCGGACCTGATCTGGCGGTGCGACCGCGGCGAGGTCAGCGTGAACTGCGATCCGGCCGCGGATGCTGAAGGCTATGCGGCCGATCCGCGCCCGGCCTTCGAGAGCCTGCGCGACCTGATCGCGGCGACGCGGCTCGACCTGCCGGACCATCTGCCGCCGATGACCGGCGGGCTGGTCGGTTATCTCGGCTATGACATGGTGCGGCTGATGGAGGAGTTGCCGGCGGAAAAGCCGGACGTGCTCGGGATTCCCGATGGCGTGCTGATGCGCCCGGGGGTGTTCGCGATTTTCGATTCGGTGCGCGACGAAATCACGCTGGCCGCCCCGGTCTGGCCGCGCGCGGGGGTTTCGGCGGCGGAGGCGTGGAGCCTCGCGACCGGGCGGATCGAGGCGGCGATGGCGGCCCTCGACCGGCCGACGCCGGCGCTGCCCGGCCATGCCGCGCCGGCCGGGCCGGCGAGTTCGAACATGAGCGAGGACGAGTTCCGCGCGATGGTGCTGCGGGGCAAGGACTACATCGCCGCCGGCGACGTGTTCCAGGTGGTGGCGAGCCAGCGCTTCGAGCAGGAATTCACGCTCCCGCCTTTCGCGCTGTATCGCTCGCTGCGGCGGATCAACCCCGCGCCGTTCCTGTTCTTCCTCGATTTCGGCGCCTACCAGGCGGTCGGTTCCAGCCCTGAGATCCTAGTGCGGCTGCGCGACGGCACGGTGACGATCCGCCCGCTCGCCGGCACCCGCCGGCGCGGGGCGACGCGCGCCGAGGACGAGGCGCTGGAGACCGAGCTGCTGGAAGACCCGAAGGAGCGCGCCGAGCACCTGATGCTGCTCGATCTCGCGCGCAACGATATCGGCCGCGTCGCCGAGATCGGCTCGGTCAACGTGACCGAGAGTTTCGTGATCGAGCGGTTCTCGCACGTGATGCACATCTCCTCGAATGTCGAGGGCCGTATCCGGCCCGAGGCCGACGCGCTGGACGCGCTGATCGCCGGCTTCCCGGCGGGCACGCTCTCGGGCGCGCCGAAGGTGCGGGCGATGGAGATCATCGAGGAGTTCGAGCCCTCGCGGCGCGGGCTCTATGGCGGGTGCATCGGCTATTTCGCCGCCAACGGAACGATGGATACGTGCATCGCGCTGCGCACCGCGCTGATCAAGGACGGGCGGCTCTATGTCCAGGCCGGGGTCGGCATCGTCGCCGATTCGGACCCCGACGCCGAGCTTGCCGAGAGCCACGCCAAGGCGCGCGCGCTGTTCCGCGCCGCCGAGGATGCCGGCCAGTACGTCACCCCCAACGAGGCGCCGGCACGATGATCCTGCTGATCGACAACTACGACAGTTTCACCTTCAACCTCGTCCAGTTCTTCGGCGATCTCGGGGCGGAATGCGCGGTGCATCGCAACGACCGGATCAGCGTGGAGGAGGCGCTGGCGATGCGGCCGGAGGCGATCGTGCTTTCGCCCGGGCCATGCACGCCGAACGAGGCGGGGATCTGCCTCGACCTCATCGCGGCGGCGGCCGGCAAGGTGCCGATTCTCGGCGTCTGCCTCGGGCACCAGGCGATCGGCCAGGCCTTCGGCGGGCGGGTGGTGCGCGCGCCGGTGCCGATGCATGGCAAGATCTCGCCGATCCGGCACCAGGGGTCGGACGTGTTCGAGACGCTGCCCGACCCGTTCGAGGCGACGCGCTATCACTCGCTGATCGTCGAGCGCGAGGGATTGCCGGAGTCGCTGATCCCCACCGCCTTCACCGAGGACGGGCTGATCATGGGGTTGCGGCACCGCGACCTGCCGATCTTCGGCGTGCAGTTCCACCCCGAGAGCATCGCCACCGCGCACGGGCACACGCTGCTGCGCAACTTCCTTGGCATCGCTCGCGGGCGGAACCAGGGGGCGGGCGAGATTCTCGCCGATCTCAAGCCGGTGCTCGACCGGCTGGGGCGGGGCGAGACGATGTCCGAGGAACTGGCCGAGGCGGCGTTCGGCGCGGTGATCGACGGCAAGGCGAATGACGCGCAGATCGCCGGGATGCTGATGGCGATGCGGGTGCGGCGCGAGACGGTGGCGGAGCTGACCGGCGCGGTGCGGGCGATGCGCGCGCGGATGCGGCCGATTGCGGCACCGCCTGGGGCGATCGATGTCTGCGGCACCGGCGGCGATGGCGTGGGCACGCTCAACATCTCGACCGCGGTGACCTTCGTGCTCGCCGGCGCCGGCGTGCCGGTGGCCAAGCACGGCAACCGCGCGCTCTCCTCGCGTGCTGGGGCGGCGGATGTGCTGACCGCGCTCGGCGTGAAGGTGGAGCCGCCCTTCGAGCGGCTGGCGGCGATCCTGCGCGAGGCGGGCTGTGTGTTCCTCTACGCGCCGCGCCACCATGCGGGGCTGCGCCATGCCGCCGCGGCGCGGATCGCGCTCGGCACCCGCACGATCTTCAACCTGCTGGGCCCGCTCGCCAACCCGGCCTCGGTGAAGCGGCAGCTGGTGGGCGTGTTCGACCCCGCCTGGGCGCGACCGATGGCGGAGACGCTGGCCGGGCTCGGCACCGAGCGGGCGATGGTGGTGCATGGCCAGGGGTTGGACGAGCTGACCATTGCCGGGGAGAGCCATGTCGTCTCGCTCGAGGGCGGGCGGATCGTCGAGATGACGGTGACCCCCGAGGATGCCGGGCTTGCCCGCGCGCCGCTGGAGGCGATCATCGGCGGCGATGCCGCGCACAACGCCGCGGCGCTGCGCAACCTGCTCGCCGGCGCGCCCGGCGCGTATCGCGATGCCGTGCTGCTGAACGCGGCGGCGGCGCTGATAGTTGCAGGGCGGGCGGAAACCCTGCGCGAGGGCGCGGCACTCGCGGCCCGCGCGATCGATGACGGTGCCGCCGCGGCGGCGCTGGAGCGGCTGCGCCGCGCCGGCACGGCGGCAGACGCGGCAACAACCCGGGAAATGGCCTGATCCAATGAACGAGACGATCGAACAGGACGTGCTGAAGACGATCTGCGCCGACAAGCTAGCCGAGGTTGAGGCGGCGAAAGCGGAGACCGGGCTTGAGGAGATGCGCGCACGGGCGAAGGATGCGCCGCCGCCGCGCGGCTTCGCCCGGGCACTGATGGATGCTGCGGCCTCCGGGCGGACCGGGTTGATCGCCGAGGTCAAGAAGGCGTCGCCCTCGGCCGGGCTGATCCGCGCTGATTTCGACCCGGCGGCGATTGCCCGCGCCTATCAGGAGGGCGGGGCGGTGTGCCTTTCGGTGCTGACCGACCGGAAATATTTCCAGGGCGAGGTGGCGCATCTGCAGGCGGCGCGCGAGGCGGTGGACCTGCCGGTACTGCGCAAGGATTTCATCCTCGACGAGTGGCAGATCTACGAAAGCCGCGCGATGGGGGCGGACTGCATCCTGCTGATCATGGCGGCGCTGAGCGACGAGCAGGCGCGGGCGTTCGAGGAGCTGGCGAGCGCGCTCGACATGAGCGTGCTGGTGGAAGTGCATGACGAGGCGGAGCTTGATCGCGCGCTTGGGCTGCAGGCCCGGTTGATCGGCATCAACAACCGCAATCTCAAGACGATGCAGACCGATATTGCGGTCTCGGAGCGGCTGGCCGGGCAGATCCCGCCGGAGCGCTTTGTGGTCGCGGAAAGCGGCATCCGCGACTATGCCGACATCACCAGGCTGAAGGCGGTGGGGGTGCAGGGCATCCTGGTCGGCGAGAGCCTGATGCGGCAGGGCGACATCGTCGCCGCGACGCGCCGGCTGCTCGGGCTCGGGGCATGAGCCTCACCCATATCGACGAGCGTGGGGCGGCGCGGATGGTCGATGTCTCGGGCAAGGCCGAGACGGCGCGGGAAGCCACCGCCGCCTGCCACGTGACGATGCGGGCGGAGACCCTGGCGCTGGTGACCGCGGGCACGGCGAAAAAGGGCGACGTGCTGGCGACGGCGCGGATTGCCGGGATCATGGCGGCGAAGCGGACCTCGGAGCTGATCCCGCTCTGCCATCCGCTGGCGATTGCCGGGGTGATCGTGGAGCTGGAGCCGGATGCGGCGTTGCCGGGCATCCGCATCGCGGCGACGGTGAAGACCACCGGGCCGACCGGGGTGGAGATGGAGGCGCTGACCGCGGCCTCGGTCGCGGCGCTGACGGTATATGACATGCTGAAGGCGGCGGAGCGGGAGATGCGGATCGAGGGGCTGCGGGTGATCCGCAAGTCCGGCGGGAAATCGGGCGATTTCAGACAGGAGTAAGCGATGATCAGCGTCGAGGAGGCACGAGCGCGGATTCTGGCGCTGATGGCGCCGACCGGCGCGGAAATCGTCCCGCTGGCGGCGGCTGCGGGTCGGGTGCTGGCCGAGCCGGTGGTCGCACGGCTGACCCAGCCGCCGCATGACGTTTCGGCGATGGACGGGTTCGCGTTGCGCGCCGCCGATGGCGTGGCGGGGACGCGGCTGCGGGTGATTGGCGCGGCGCCGGCAGGGCACCCGTTCGCGGGGACGGTGGGGCCGGGCGAGGCGGTGCGGCTGTTCACCGGCAGCGTGGTGCCGGCCGGGGCGGACGCTATCATCATTCAGGAAGACACCGAGCATGACGACGCCTCTGTGACGCTGCGCGAGGCGGCGCGGCCGGGGCGGCATATCCGCCGGGCGGGCCAGGATTTCGCTGCCGGCGAGACGCTGCTGGCGCCGGGGCGGGTGCTGGGCGCGCGTGATGTCGGGCTGGCGGCGGCGGCGAACCATCCCTGGCTCGCGGTGCGGCGGCGGTCGGTTGTCGCGGTGCTGGCGACTGGCGACGAGATCGCCATGCCGGGCGAGCCGATTCCGCCGGGCGGCATCGTCAGTTCCAATTCGCACGCGCTGGCGGCCTATATCCGTGCGGTGGGTGGCGAGGCAATGATCCTGCCGGTGGCGCCGGACGATCGCGCCGCGATCGGGGCGGCGGCGGAAGCGGCGGCGCGGGCCGACCTGCTGGTGACGACCGGGGGGGCGAGCGTCGGCGCGCATGACCTGGTGCAGGCGGGGCTGGCCGAGCGGGGGCTCGACGTCGATTTCTGGAAGATCGCGATGCGGCCGGGCAAGCCGCTGATGGCGGGGATGCTGGGCGGCGTGCCGGTGCTGGGGCTGCCGGGGAATCCGGTGTCAGCGCTGGTCTGCGCGGTGCTGTTCCTCGGCCCGGCGATCGCGCGGCTGACCGGGCGGGCGGACGATGCGCCGCCGACCGAAGCCGCGCGCTGCACCGTGGCGCTGGCGGCGAACGATCATCGGGCGGACCATCTGCGGGCGACGCTGGCGCGGGATGCGGCGGGCGACTGGAGCGTGACGCCGTTTCCGGTGCAGGATTCGGCGATGCTGAGCCGGTTGGCGCAGGCCGATGCGCTGCTGCTGCGTGCGCCAAATGCACCGGCCGAGCCGGAAGGCGCGATCGTGCGGGTGATCAGGCTCGACTCATGCGGGATGTGAGCAGTTTCTGATCCAGGAGATCAAAATCCGCTCACAAGCCTTTGCCATTTCAAAAAAAATCAGACGGCGAGGCCGGCCAGCAGGACGAAGACGATCACGAACTGGACGGCGTTGACCCAGACCGAAAGCCGGTGGCCGCGCTGGAAATCGACCTGATTGCCAGCGTCGCGCACCGCATTGAGATGCGGCATCCATTCGAGCCAGAGCCAGAGGGTGACGCCGGTGACGATCACCGCCAGCAGCGCGTACCACGGGTTGCCGCGGATCAGCAGGCCGATGGCGGCGAGCGCCGAGGTGACAATGATGAACAGGTAGTAGCGCGGGAAGGCGGCCCGGATGAACGGGCCGGCCACGTCCGGCGGCAGCTTCGAGAAGACCAGCGGGGTCATCACCCCGCCGAAGAACAGCATGCCGCCGAACAGGGCGGCGAGCGCCATGACCGCGATGAAGCTGCCCATCTCCGTCATCTCCTCAGTAGCGGTAGTCGTCGTGCTTGAAGGGGCCGGCGGCCTCGACGCCGATATACTCCGCCTGCGCCCGGCTCAGCTTCGTCAGCTTGGCGCCGACCTTCTCGAGATGCAGGGCCGCGACCTTTTCGTCGAGATGCTTGGGCAGGACGTAGACCTTCCGCTCGTAGCGGCCGGACGGTGCGTTCCACAGCTCGATCTGCGCGAGAACCTGGTTGGTGAAGCTCGCCGACATGACGAAGGAGGGGTGCCCGGTGGCGTTGCCGAGATTGACCAGCCGGCCCTCGGAGAGAACGATCAGGCGCTTGCCGTCGGGGAAGACGACCTCGTCGACCTGCGGCTTCACGTTTTCCCACTTGTAGTTGCGCAGGCTCTCGATCTGGATCTCGGAGTCAAAGTGCCCGATATTGCAGACGATGGCGCGGTGCTTCATCGCCCGCATGTGGTCGGCGGTGATGACGTCGATATTGCCGGTGGCGGTGACGAAGATGTCGCCCTTCGGCGCGGCCTCGTCCATCGTGATGACTTCGTAGCCTTCCATCGCCGCCTGGAGGGCGCAGATCGGGTCGATTTCGGTCACCATCACGCGGCAGCCGGCATTGCGCAGGCTGGCGGCCGAGCCCTTGCCGACATCGCCGAAGCCGGCGACGACGGCGATCTTGCCGGCCATCATCACATCGGTGCCGCGGCGGATGCCGTCGACCAGGCTTTCGCGGCAGCCATAGAGATTGTCGAATTTCGACTTGGTGACGCTGTCGTTCACGTTGATGGCGGGGCAGAGCAGCGAGCCGTCGCGCGCCATTTCGCGCAGGCGATGCACGCCCGTCGTGGTTTCCTCGGAGATGCCACGGATGTCGGCCATCATTTCGGGGTATTTGTCGTGCATCAGCTTGGTGAGGTCGCCGCCGTCATCGAGGATCATGTTCGGCGTCCAGCCGTCCGGGCCGCGCACCGTCTGTTCGATGCACCACCAGAATTCCTCCTCGTTCATGCCCTTCCAGGCGAAGACCGGCACGCCGGCGGCGGCCACACCGGCGGCGGCGTGGTCCTGGGTCGAGAAGATGTTGCAGGACGACCAGCGGACGGTGGCGCCGAGATCGACCAGGGTTTCGATCAGCACCGCGGTCTGGATCGTCATGTGCAGGCAGCCGGCGATGCGCGCACCCTTGAGCGGCTTTGATGTCCCGAATTCCGCACGCAGGGCCATCAGGCCCGGCATTTCGGTTTCAGCCATCGAGATTTCCTTGCGGCCCCAGTCGGCGAGTGTGATGTCGCGGACCTTGTAATCCGTGGGCTGGTTGGCGTCGGGCATACGAATGTCTCCGTCTGGATTCTGGTCGGGATATAGGGGGTGGTCGGGTGATTGCAAAACGTTTCGGCGAGCGGATTACACCGCCGCGCCGAGGATGCGTGCGCCGATCGCGATCAGCAGCGTGCCGACGGTGCGCTCGATCCACAGCCCGGCGCGGCGATAGGCGCGCTGGACGCGGGCGCCGGAGAACAGCAGGGTGACCAGGCAATACCAGGCGGCTTCCTGCAAGCCGACGACCGCGATGGCGGCAAAGGTCATCCAGAGCGGGATATGGGCGGGCAACAGGGCAACGAAGATGCTGGTGAAGAAGATCACGATCTTCGGATTGCCGAGATTGAGTGCTGCGCCGGTGGCGACGGCGCGCAGGAAGCCAAAGCTGCCATTGCCGGCGGGGCCGGCAAGGTCGAGCTTCGGCGGCGGGGCGCGCCAGGCGCTGATGCCGATCCAGACCAGATACAGGCCGCCGGCGATCTGGATCGCCTCATAGAGCGTTGCGAAACGGGCCATTACGAGGGACACGCCGAAGCAGGCGGCGGCGGCCCAGGTGGTGGCCGCAATGGCGACACCGAGGCTGAGGCCGAAGCCCGCCGCCCTGCCGCGCCCGGCCGCTGCCCGGCTGACCAGCAGGAAGGCCGGGCCGGGGCTGATGATGCCGATGAAGTTGGCGAGCGCCAGTTCGGCCAGCGGCAGTGCGTAGGGTGACATGGTCAGGTGTTCATGGCCTCGAAGAAGTCGTTGTTGGTCTTGCTGTATTTTAGCTTGTCGAGCAGGAAGTCCATGGCCTCGCCGGGGCCCATCGGGTTGAGGATGCGACGCAGCACCCACATTTTCGACAGCGTCGCGCGCTCCACCAGCAGCTCTTCCTTGCGGGTGCCCGACTTGGTGATGTCGATCGCCGGGAAGGTGCGCTTGTCGGAGAGCTTGCGGTCGAGGATGAGTTCGGAGTTGCCGGTGCCCTTGAACTCTTCGAAGATCACCTCGTCCATGCGGCTGCCAGTGTCGATCAGCGCGGTGGCGATGATGGTGAGCGAGCCGCCTTCTTCGATGTTGCGCGCGGCGCCGAAGAAGCGCTTCGGCTTCTGCAGGGCGTTGGCATCGACGCCGCCGGTGAGCACCTTGCCCGAGGAGGGGACGACCGCGTTGTAGGCGCGGGCGAGGCGGGTGATCGAGTCGAGCAGGATCACCACGTCGCGCTTGTGCTCGACGAGGCGCTTGGCCTTTTCCAGCACCATCTCGGTGACCTGGACGTGGCGGGTCGCCGGTTCGTCGAAGGTGGAGGCGACGACCTCGCCCTTCACGGTGCGGGCCATGTCGGTCACTTCCTCGGGGCGCTCGTCGATCAGCAGCACGATGAGGAAGGCTTCGGGGTGGTTGGCTGAGATCGAGGTGGCGATGCTCTGCAGCATTACCGTCTTGCCGGTGCGCGGCGGGGCGACGATGAGGGCGCGCTGGCCCTTGCCGATCGGGGCGATGAGATCCATCACCCGGGCGGTGTAGTCCTTCTGCTGGCCCTTGGCCGGCGGCGGCGCGTCCTCGACTTCCATCCGCAGGCGCTGGTTGGGATAGAGCGGGGTGAGGTTGTCGAAATTGATCCGGTGGCGCACCGCGTCCGGCGCCTCGAAATTGATCGTGTCGACCTTCTGCAGCGAGAAATAGCGCTCGCCTTCCTTGGGCGCGCGGATCTCGCCGGCGACGGTGTCGCCGGTGCGCAGGCCGAATCGGCGGATCTGCGCCGGAGAGACGTAGATGTCATCCGGCCCGGGGAGGTAGTTGCTCTGCGGGCTGCGCAGGAAGCCGAACCCGTCGGGCAGGGTTTCCAGCGTGCCGTCGCCATGGATCGCCTGGTCGTTCTCGGCATAGGCCTTGAGAATGGCGAACATCATGTCCTGCTTGCGCAGCGACGACGCGTTCTCGACCTGCAGTTCCTCGGCGAGGTTGAGCAGGTCGGTCGGGGATTTGGCCTTGAGTTCGGCGAGCTTCATGGGGATTCCGCGAGGTGAGGTGCCCGTGGCGTAAAAGGGGACGGGCCGGTTCGGAGTGTAATTGGGAGAATGCCCGGTAACGAGCCGGAGGCGGCGGGCGTGTTTGTCCCGCTGTGACGCACACATGGCGCAACTGCGGCGCGAGGTCAAGATTGAACGAAAGGGCAGATCACCGCGAGACGCGGGTTTACAAGCCGGATTTCAGGTGCAAATCCGCGTCTGGTAACGGACAGATGCGGGAAATTGTCTGATGGCATCGCAATCGGTGGCGGGTTTTGCCGGCTCTTTGGGCACACGCGAGGCGCGGGCGGCAAGCCCGGAAAGCCGGCGGATGGTGGCGATCTGGCTGTTCGTCAGCTTCGCGCTGATCGTCGAGATGTTCGGAATCGGCGCCTATGTGCAGAACATGAATGCCGGCCTGTCGATCATGACGTGGCAGCCGGTCTCGGGCGTCATTCCGCCGCTGACCCATGCGGCGTGGGAGCGGATGTTCGCGCTCTACAAGACGATTCCGCAATACAAGCAGCTCAATCACGGCATGGACCTTGCCGGGTTCAAGGCGATTTTCTGGCCGGAATGGATCCACCGGATGTGGGGCCGGCTGCTCGGCTTCGATTTCGGCGTGCCTCTGGCCTGGTTCCTCTGGACCGGGCGGATCGAGCGGCGGCTGCGGCCCTGGCTGGTGACGCTGTTCGTCCTGGGTGGGGTGCAGGGGCTGATCGGCTGGTGGATGGTCGCCTCCGGCTTCCAGCCGGGGCTGACCGAGGTTTCGGTGTTCCGGCTCTCGGTGCACTATTGTTTCGCGACCCTGCTCGCGATTGCCGTGTTCGCCACCGCGCTGACCGTGCTGAAGCCGGCCGAGGCGCGGCTGCCGCCGGCGGAGGCTGCGCGCTATGCGGGGGTGCGGCGGATCGCGATGGGCTCGATCGTGCTGATCGTGATCGCCATCGTGGCGGGGACGTTCCTCTCCGGAACCCATGCCTATACGATCGATAACACGTTCCCGCTGATGCAGGGGCGCTGGGTGCCGCCGGATTACGCGGCGCTGCATCCGTTCTGGACCAATTTATTCCTCAACAAGGCGGCGACGCAGTTCGACCACCGGCTGCTCGGCACGGTGGCGGCGGCGGGCGTGCTGGCTGCGGTGGTAGTGGCGGTCCGCGCCGACCTGCCGGCGCGGGCGCGCGACGCGTTCCTGGTGATGGGCGCGCTGCTGATCGTGCAGTATATTCTCGGCGTGACCACGCTCGTCTCGAAAATCCTGGATATCGGCATCGTGCACCAGCTCAACGCGGTGCTGCTGCTGGCGGCCGCGGTGTGGGCCTGGTTCGAACTGCGCGGGCGGCCGGCATGAGCGGGACGGCGGCGCGGGGGGACCGGCTGGTCGGCACCTGGCTGCTCGTCATCTGTTTCATGATCTTCGGCATGGTGGTGGGCGGCGGCCATGCGCGGACGATCGGCGCGGGGTTCGTGATCCAGACCTGGCAGCCCTTTACCGGCATCATCCCGCCGCTGACCCATGCCGCATGGGAGCACGCCTTCGGCCTCTACAAGGCGACGGCGCAGTATCAGGCGATGCAGTCGAAGATGACGCTCGCTCAGTTCCAGTCGCTCTATCTGCCGATGTTCCTCGACCGCGACTGGGGACGGTTGATGGCGGTGGTGTTCCTGGTGCCGCTGGCGGTTTTCCGGCTGCGGGGGCGGATTTCGAACCGGCTGGCGGCCTGGCTGCTGTTCCTGTTCGCGCTCGGCGCCGGCGAGGCGGCGATGGGCTGGTACATGACCTATCAGGGCATGACGAGCCGTATCCTGCAGCCTTCGCCGCTCTATCTCGGGCCGCATTTCGTGCTGGCGATGCTGATCTTCACCGCAATGCTGTGGACCGCGCTGACGCTGCGTTCTCCCGAACCCGTGAGGCTGCCGGGCCTCGCCCGGTTGCGCGGGCTGCTGAGCGTCTCGATCGGGCTGATCATCGCCACGATCGGCCTCGGCGCGCTGGTGGCGGCGAGCGGCGCGCTCAAGGTTTACAATACATTCCCGCTGATGGACGGCCACGCGCTGCCGCCGCATGCGCTGGCGCTGAATCCGCTCTGGCTCAATTTCCTCGCCAACAAGGCAACGGTGCAGTTCGATCACCGGGTGGTGGCGACGGTGACGGCGATCGTTGTCGTCATCGCGGCGGCGATGGGGCTGCGCGCGCCGGTGGGGGCGAAGGCACGCGACCTGTTCCTGCTCTTGGCCGGGCTGGTTTCGCTCCAATATATTCTTGGCATGAGCACGCTGGTCTCGGGTATGGCCGAACTCGGCTATGTGCACGAGCTGAACGCCGTGCTTCTGCTCGCCGCCTGCATCGCCTGCCGCCACGCTCTGCGGGGTGCGACGGCGGCGGTGCCGCTTCCCGCCTATGAAATGAAGGCCGCTGAATGATGTCCGACACGATGCAAGACATGCTCGCCACCGCCGACCGGCTGTTCCATGGCAATGACGGGCTCGACGTGATCGAGGCGCGGCGGGCCATCGCCCCCGTGCTGGAGGCCGCCGACGATGGCGAGCTGTTCCTGGAATATCGCGAATCCGAGGTGGTGAGCCTGGATGACGGGCGGATCCGCAATGCGAATTTCGACAGCCGGCGCGGTTTCGGCCTGCGCGCGGTGACCGGCGAGGCGGCGGTCTATGCCCATGCCGGGGAGATTTCCGACGCGGCCCTGGCGCGCGCGGTGGAGACGCTGCGCGCGGCGCGGCAGGGCGATGCCGGCACGGTGGCGGTCGCCCCCGCGGCGGCAACGCGCAGGCTCTATACCGAACATAATCCGCTCGCGGAGATGCCCTTCGCGGCGCGGGCGGCGCTGCTCGGCGAGATCGACGCCTATGCCCGCGGCGCCGATCCGCGCGTGGTGCAGGTGATGGCGAGCCTGGCCGGCGAGTGGCAGGTGGTCGAGATCCTGCGGGCGGATGGGGTGCGCGTGGCCGATGTGCGGCCGCTGGTGGTGCTGCATGTTTCCGTGGTGATGGAGCAGGACGGGCGGCGCGAATCCGGCGGCCACGGCGCCGGCGGGCGCGCGACCTATGAGGGCGTGACGGCGCCGGCCTTCTGGCGGGCGGCTGTGGACGAATCGATCCGCAAGGCGGCGCTGAACCTCGACAGCGTGCCGGCGCCGGCCGGCGAGATGCCGGTGGTGCTCGGCGCGGGCTGGCCGGGCATTCTGCTGCATGAGGCGATCGGGCATGGGCTGGAGGGCGATTTCAACCGCAAGAAGACCTCGGCCTTTGCCGGGCTGATGGGCAAGCGCGTTGGCTCGAAAGGTGTCACCGTGGTCGATGACGGCACGATCCCTGACCGGCGCGGTTCGCTGAGCGTGGATGACGAAGGGACGCCGAGCGGGCGCACCGTGCTCATCGAGGACGGCATCCTGACCGGCTACATGCAGGACCGGCAGAACGCGCGGCTGATGGGCATGACGCCGACGGGCAATGGGCGGCGGCAATCCTACGCGCATCTGCCGATGCCGCGGATGACCAACACCATCATGCTGGAAGGCGAGGCCAGCCAGGAGGACATGATCCGCTCGGTCAAGCGCGGCATCTATGCGGCGAATTTCGGCGGCGGGCAGGTCGATATCACCTCGGGCAAGTTCGTGTTCACCGCCTCGGAAGCCTACCTGATCGAGGATGGGCGGGTCGGCGCACCGGTGAAGGGGGCGACGCTGATCGGCAACGGGCCGGACGCGCTGACCCGGGTGGAGATGATCGGCAATGACCTGGAACTCGATCCCGGCATCGGCACCTGCGGCAAGAACGGGCAGGGCGTGCCGGTGGGCGTCGGGCAGCCGAGCATCCTGATGGGCGGGCTGACGGTGGGCGGCACCGCCTCCTGAAACGATGACCGCCGGCCCGGGGAACCGGACCGGCGGGTTCAGACGTCGATGGCGCGCCGATCGATCAGCGCGGCGTGAGCGCTGCCACTCCCGGCAGGGTCTTGCCTTCCATCCACTCAAGAAAGGCGCCGCCGGCCGAGGAGACATAGGTCAGGCGATCGGTGACGCCGGCAAGGCGGAGTGCGGCCACCGTGTCGCCGCCACCGGCGACCGAGATCAGCCCGCCGGCCGTGGCCTCCGCCACCGCAGCGGCGAGGCGCATGGTCGAGGCGTCGAAAGGCGGGGTCTCGAAGGCGCCGAGCGGGCCGTTCCAGATCAGCGTTTTCAGCGCTTTCACCGCAGCGATGATTGCCTCGGTGGTGGCGGGGCCGACATCGAGCGCCATTGCGTTCGCCGGCACCGCGTTCGCCGGTACGGTTTCGGTGGGCGGGTTCGGCGCGAAGGTCTCGCTGACCACGAAATCCGACGGCAGCAGGATTCGGCAGCCATGCGTCGCCGCGGCTTCGACGATGGCGCGGGCGGTATCGTGCAGGGCGGGTTCCTGCAGCGACTTGCCGAGTTCCGCGCCCTGGGCGGCAAGGAAGGTGTTCGCCATCGCGCCGCCGATCACCAGCAGGTCGACCTTGGTGATCAGGTTGGTCAGCAGGTCGAGTTTGGTGGAGACTTTCGAGCCGCCGACGATGGCGCCGACCGGGCGCTTCGGGTGGCTGAGCGCGGCTTCGAGGGCGGCCAGCTCGGCCTGCATCAGCCGGCCGGCATAGGCGGGCAGGAGATGGGCGAGACCCTCGGTGGTGGCGTGGGCGCGGTGGGCGGCGGAGAAGGCGTCGTTGACGAAGATGTCGCCATTGGCGGCGATCGCCTTCGCCAGGCCAGCGTCGTTGCTCTCCTCGCCGGGATGGAAGCGGGTGTTTTCCAGCACGAGGATGTCGCCCTCCGCCATCGCGGCGACGGCAGCCCCGGCCTCGGGGCCGATGCAGTCAGCGGCGAAGGCGGTGGGCCGGCGCAGCACCTCACCGAGCGCGGCGGCGACGGGGCGGAGCGACATCTCCGGCACGACCTTGCCCTTCGGCCGGTCGAAATGCGACAGCACGATCACCTTCGCACCCTTGCCGGCGAGCTCGACGATGGTCGGCGAGAGGCGCTCGATGCGGGTGAGGTCGGTGATCCGGCCGTCGCGCAGCGGGACGTTGAGGTCGGCGCGCACGAGGACGCGCTTTCCCCTGACATCGACCCCGTCGAGCGGGCGCCATTCCGCCATCAGAGCGATCCGAACAGGGCGGCGGTGTCGCTCATCCGGTTCGAGAAGCCCCATTCATTGTCGTACCAGCCCATGACGCGGGTGAGCGCGTTGTTGATCACTGCGGTCTGCGGCGCGTCGAAGCTGCAGGAATAGGCGACGTGGTTGAAGTCGGCGCTGACCAGGGCCTCGGTCGAATAGTCGAGGATGCCCTTGAGCTTGCCCTCGGCGGCGGCCTTCATCGCCGCGTTGATCTCGTCCTTGCTGGCCTGCTTCTTCAGGTTCACGTCGAGCGAGACGAGCGAGACGTTCGGGGTGGGCACGCGGATCGCGGTGCCGTCGAGCTTGCCCTGGAGCTCGGGCAGGACGAGGCCGACGGCGCGGGCCGCGCCCGTGGTGGTCGGGATCATCGAGAGGGCGGCGGCGCGGGCGCGGTGACGATCCTTGTGCAGGGTGTCCACCGTCTTCTGGTCGCCGGTATAGGAGTGGATGGTGACCATGTAGCCACGCTCGATCCCGAAGGTCTCGTGCAGCACCATCGCCATCGGTGCGAGGCAGTTGGTGGTGCAGGAGGCGTTGGAGATGATCGTCATGTCCTTTGTCAGCGTGTGGTGGTTCACGCCGTAGACGATGGTGGCGTCCACCCCGTCGGCCGGGGCGGAGACCAGGACCTTGCGGGCGCCGGCCTCGATCAGCTTCGCCGCGGCGTCGCGCTTGGTGAACAGGCCGGTGCATTCCATCGCCACGTCGACGCCCTGCATCGGTACCTTCGCCGGGTCGCGCTCGGCGGAGACGCGGATCGGCGCGTAGGTGCGGCCGGCATTGGTGATGACTATGCTGTCACCCTTCACCTCGACGGTGCCGGGGAAGCGGCCATGCACCGAGTCGTAGCGGAGCAGGTGGGCGTTGTCCTCGACGCTTCCGAGGTCGTTGATCAGGACGCATTCGACGTCGGAACGCCCGCTCTCGATCATCGCGCGCAGTACGAGGCGCCCGATGCGGCCGAATCCGTTGATCGCGACTTTGACGGTCATGTGAAGAAGTCTCCCTCGAAAACGTTCAGGTGAGCCGGAGGCGGTGATAGTGTCGATGGCGGAATTACAGCTTCGCTTTCACTGCCGCAACGATCGCCTCGGCGGTGATGCCGAAATGCTGGAACAGCTTCTGGTATGGCGCGCTGGCGCCGAAGCCGTGCATGCCGATGAAGGAGCCATCGGCCCCGAGCAGGCGTTCCCAGCCGAACCCGACCGCCGCCTCGACGCCGACTCGCGGAGCCTCGCCCAGCACCTCGGTGCGGTAGCCGGGGTCCTGGCGATCGAGCAGTTCGAAGCTCGGCACCGATGCCACGGCGACCGCGATGCCCTCGGCCGCCAGCATCTCGCGCGCCTTGAGCGCAAGGGCGACTTCCGAGCCGGTCGCGAGGATGGTGGCGCGGCGCGGCCCCTCGGCCGGGGCGACGACATAGCCGCCGCGGGCGGAGAGGTTTTCAGCGCCGTGGTCGCGCGGCAGGGTCGGCATCGCCTGGCGGCTGAGTACGAGCAGGACGGGGCCGTCCTTGTGCTTCAGCGCGATGTCCCAGCATTCGGCGGTTTCCATCGCATCGCCGGGGCGCAGCACCAGGACATTGGGCATGGCGCGGAACGAGGCGAGATGCTCGACCGGCTGGTGGGTTGGCCCATCCTCGCCGAGGCCGATCGAATCGTGGGTGAGCACGAAGATCGACCGGATGCGCATCAGCGCCGCGAGGCGGATGGCGGGGCGGCAATAGTCGGAGAAGATGAAGAACGTGCCGCCATAGGGGATCAGCCCGCCATGCAGGGCGAGGCCGTTCAGCGTCGTGCCCATGCCGTGCTCGCGCACGCCGAAATGGATGTAGCGACCGGAATGGTCCTTCTCGGTGAACACGCCCATCGACTTCACGAAGGTGTTGTTCGAGGGGGTGAGGTCGGCCGAGCCGCCGACCATTTCGGGGACCACGGGCACCACCGCGTCGAGCGCCATCTGGCTGGCCTGGCGGGTGGCGATGTTGGGCTTCTCGGCAGCGATCTTCTCGCGCAGGGCGGCCATCGCGGTGGTGTAGTCGGGCGGCAGGTCACCGGCGAGGGCGGCATCGAAGGCAGCGCGCTGGTTGCTCGCTGCGTGGCGCTTTGCCCAGGCCCGGTGCGCGCCGGCGCTGCGCGCCCCGGCCGCGCGCCAGGGGGCGAGGATGTCGTCCGGTACGGTGAAGGGCGGCGCGGTCCAGCCGAGCAGGGCCTTGGCGGCCGCTGCTTCGTCGGCGCCGAGGGGCGAACCGTGGGTGGCCGGGGTGCCGGCCTTTTTCGGCGCGCCGAAGCCGATGATGGTACGGCAGGAGATCAGCGTCGGCTTGCGGCTGCGCAGGGCGAAGCGGATGGCGGATTCGATCTGCTCTGGGTCATGCCCGTCGATCCGGCGGGTAGCCCAGCCATAGCCGGCGAAGCGCTTGAGCACGTCGTCGGTCATCGAGATGTCGGTGCCGCCGTCGATCGAGATTTCGTTGTCATCGTAAAAGACGGTGAGCTTGTTCAGGCCGAGATGCCCGGCGATGGCGCAGGCCTCGTGGGACACGCCTTCCATCATGTCGCCATCCGAGGCGATGACCCAGGTGCGGTGGTCGACCATGCCCTTGCCGAAGCGGGCGGCGAGCATGCGCTCGGCGAGGGCGAAGCCGGTCGCCGTGGAAATGCCCTGGCCGAGCGGACCGGTGGTCATTTCGATGGCCGGATGCTCGATCCGCTCGGGATGGCCGGCGGCGCGGGCGCCGAGCTGGCGGAACTGGCGCAGATCGTCGATCGACATGCCCTCGTAGCCGGTGAGGTGCAGCAGCGCATAGAGCAGCATCGAGCCGTGGCCGGCGGAGAGGATGAAGCGGTCGCGGTCCGGCCAGTGCGGATCGGCGGCGTCGAACTTCATGAATTTCGTCCACAGCACGGTCGCGACATCGGCCATGCCCATCGGCATGCCGGGATGGCCGGACTTCGCGGCCTCGACGCCGTCGATCGCCAGCGCGCGAACGGCGTTGGCAAGCTGCCGCATCTCGGTCATCGGGCGGGCGAGAACCGCGTTCTGGCGCTCCAGCGCAATCTCGTTGCCGGCGGTGTCGCTACTGGCCATGTCATCCCTCCTGTTCGGGCCCCGGTCTTAAGACCCGCGCCCGGCATCGGCAAGTCGGCTTTGAGCAATGCCCGTCAGGCATGATTGAGCCCGAAGGGACGCGCGCGATGATCCGGAGGTTTGAAGCCGGGGCGCGATATTCAACCGCCGAGCCGGCTTCCGCGCTCACGATGGCGCGAGAGCGATGCGCCGGAATGCGCCCGAATGCGCCCGGATGCTGATGATATGGCGCTGCCGGCTGGTCTTGCGCCATCCGCGCCTATATGGGGGCGGGAACACCTGTGGATGCGGAGACAGAGATGGACGACGAGCTCGCCCGGACCGGATTTTTCTACCGCCTGTTTTACGTCGCCAAGCCGTTCTTCCGCTCTGAGGAGCGGCGGATCGCCTGGGGGCTGATGATCGTCAACGTCGTCATGGTGCTGGTGATCGTGGCGATGAACTACGCGCTGACGGTCTGGAACGGATCGTTCTTCGATGCGATGCAGCGCTACGACGTGGCGAAAATCTGGCGCCTGTTCTGGATCTTTCTCGGGCTGGCGGCGATGGTCGTGGTGATCAACACGGCGAGCCAGTATCTCGTGCAGATCTTCCAGATCCGCTGGCGGCGGTGGATGACCGGACACATGGTCGATGGCTGGATGGACCGGCAGGCGCATTACCGGATGCAGCTCGACGACCGCGATGTCGACAATCCCGACCAGCGCATCTCCGACGATATCGATTTCTTCACCGGCCAGACGGTGAACCTGCCGCTCAATGCCTTGCAGTCGGTTGTCACGATCGTCTCGTTCTCGGTGATGCTCTGGTTGCTCAGCCGCAATCTCCGGCTGTTCGGCGTCTATGTTCCCGGCCTGCTGCTGTGGATGAACCTGGTCTATGCGATCGGCGGCACGTGGCTGATCCTGATCATCGGCAAGCCATTGTTCTGGCTCAACAATATCCAGCAGCGCATGCAGGGAAACTTCCGCTTCGAGCTGGTCCGCGTGCGGGACAATTCCGAGGCCATCGCGACGGCGCAGAGCGGGGCCGCGGAGGCAACGCGGCTGAAGCGGAATTTCGCGCCGGTGGTGGAGATATTCTATCGCCGGATCTACCGCACGGTATTCGTCAACACGTTCAACTTCTCGTTCAACACGTTGGGCGGGCTGCTTGCTTTTGGCCTGGTGATCCCGTCCTATCTCGCCAAGCGGATCCTGATCGGCACGGTCTCGCAGACCAACAACGCCTTTGGCCAGACCCAGCAGGCCTTTGCCTTCATCCTCAACAATTTCAGCTCGATCGGGCAGGGTTATCTGTCGATCACCGAATGGCGGGCGGTCGTCGATCGTCTCTACGCGCTGGAGGTGAGCCTGCGGCATCATCACGAAGCCGCGGCGGCGCCGCGGATCGTCTATGAGCGCGGGGACGATGCGGGGCTTGCGATCGAACGCCTCTCGCTCACCCTGCCGGACGGACGCAAGCTGCTCGATGCGCTCGATCTGCGGGTTGCCCCCGGCGAGAGGCTCCTGCTCAACGGGCCGACAGGATCGGGGAAGAGCACGCTGGTCCGCGCCATCGCCGGGATCTGGCCTTTCGGCGAGGGGCGGGTGACGAGGCCCGCCGGACGGATGCTGTTCGTGCCGCAGCGGCCGTATCTCGCGAATGGCCGGTTGATCGAAAGCATCGGCTTTCCCTATGCCGAGGCGCTCGATCCCGCTTCGGTGGCAGCGGTGCTGCAACGGGTGGGGCTTGGCCATCTCGTCGACCGGCTCGATTCCGAGCAGGCATGGGACCGCGAACTTTCGCTCGGCGAACAGCAGCGGATCGGCTTTGCGCGCTGCGTGCTGCTCCGCCCGGATGTGGTGATCCTCGACGAGGCGACTTCCTCGCTGGACGAGGCCTATGAGGCCTCGATGTATCAGATCCTGCTCGAGGAATTACCGGAGGCGACGATCATCAGCGTCGGCCATCGCTCGACCATCATCCGCTACCACACCCGGCGACTCCACCTTGCCGGAGATGGCGGCTGGCGGGTGGAGATGCTGACGGCCGGGGAGCCTGCGAAATAGGCAGGCGTCCCTTTGGAGCACTTTCCGATCCTTTTGGATCGGATGTAGTGCTCTATCACATTGATAAACAGAGCATCTTTATCCGATCAGATGATTCCATCTGATCGGATGATGCTCTAGCCGAGGACGAACCAGAGGCGGAACAGCAGGTTTTCGAGCGGCGTCTGCCGTGACAGCCCGGGGCAGCGTATGGCGCTGAGGCGTGGGGCGAAGCCGCCATCGAGTCCGGCGGCGATGCGGGCGAGATCGGCGCGCGCCGTGGCGGCGAGCAGGTCGCCATGCGCCTCCAGCTGGCGGACATGACGCCGCATCATCGTCATGAAGATATCAGGGCCGCGTTTTATCGCACCGACGGCGCGGGCCACGGTCGTGCGGGGCGATCCGATCAGGTTACCCTCGTGCTGCCGGTAGAGCACGACCGGCTTGGGATCGACCGTGATCGAGCCACCGCAGGCGCTGACCACGATGTAGCTCCACCAGTCATGCACCGTGCCGGCCGGGCCAGGGATGCGGCAGATGAGGTCGGCGGCGGCGCGATTCATGACCGCCGTATTGCCATGGACGACGTTCTGCGTGAGGCAGGCCGGAAAGCCGGGTTTGCGGGCGGGCAGGTTCGAGAGCCGGCGGCTCTGGAGATTGGCATCGACCAGATACTGCCGGGCAGTATAGAGGCGCGGGCCTGAATTCTGCCCGCTCAGCGCCAGCCGGGCACGGGCGAGCTTTTCGGGCAGCCAGACATCGTCCTGATCGGCGAAGGCGATGATCCGTGCGTCTTTCGCAGCGGCGAGAAGGGAAAGGAAGCTCTGCCCGGCGCCGAGATGTATGCCGGAATTGGGCGCCTCGCGGCAGCGTTCGGCGCCGATGCGGCCGGCGAAACCGGCCATGATCTCCCGTGTCGCATCCGACGAGCCGTCATCACGCCAGAGCAGGCACCAGTTGCGATCGGTCTGCGCCTCGAAGCTCGCGAGCTGGTCGGACAGAAACTGCGCACCGTTATAGGTGGAGAGCAGGATGGTGATCACGATGCGCGCTCCTGGGCGAGGAGTGCGGGGACGATGCGGGCGGTGGCGTCTTTCCAGTGGGGGAGAGCGAGGCCGAAGGTTTGTTGGAGTTTTGTAGTGTCGAGCCGGGAGTCGGCGGGGCGGCGTGTGGGGGTGGGCCAGTCTGCGGTGGCGATGGGGATGATATCGGGGTGCGGCGTGCCGTGGCGGGCGGCGATGGCGAGGATTTCGGTGGCGAAGCCGTGCCAGGTGGTGTCGCCGGCGCTGGTGGCGTGGAAGATGCCGGCGAAGCCGGGCTGCCATCCCGCGGCGACGATGCGGGCGGCGATGGCGAGGATGGCTTCGGCGAGATCTTCGGCGGCGGTGGGGGCGCCGCGCTGGTCGGCGACGACGCGCAGCGCCGACAGGCGGGAGGCGGCGGCGATCATGGTGCGGGCGAAATTCTTGCCGGTGGCGGAAAACACCCAGGCGGTGCGGAGGATGATGGCCTCGGCGCCAGAGGCGAGAATGGCGGCCTCGCCGGCGGCCTTGCTTTCGCCATAGACGCCGAGCGGGGCGATCGGGTCGGTTTCGGTGTAGGGCGCGCCCTTGGTGCCGTCGAACACATAGTCGGTCGAGACATGGATGAGGGGGATACCGCGGGCGCGGCAGAGAGTGGCGAGGGTGGCGGGGCCGTCGCGATTGGCGCGGAAGGCGGCGTCGGCGCTGGCTTCCGCGGCGTCGATGGCGGTCCAGGCGGCGGCGTTGACGACGAGGGCGGGATCCGCGTCGGCGAGGGCTGCGGCGATTGTTTCCGGTGCGTCGAAATCGAAGCCGGGGCGGCCGACAGCGTGGAATCGGGTGTTGGTTCTGGCCGCGTGCAAGGACAAAGCATGGCCGAGCTGGCCGCTCACACCAGT
Source organism: Acidiphilium sp. 20-67-58 (assembly GCF_002255515.1). Taxonomy (NCBI): domain Bacteria; kingdom Pseudomonadati; phylum Pseudomonadota; class Alphaproteobacteria; order Acetobacterales; family Acidocellaceae; genus Acidiphilium; species Acidiphilium sp. 20-67-58. Next base: position 64,261 of record NZ_NCAS01000017.1, read on the forward strand.
GATCAGGATCGGGCGGGTATCCATCTCAGATCCTGAACCAGGGATCGGCCTCGGCAAGGCGGGGCAGGAGATTGTCCTTGTTCGAGAGCAGGGCGCCATCGGCGGGGATCGGCCAGGGCAAAGCGAGATCGGGGTCGTTCCAGATGACGCCACGCTCGGAGGCTTTGTCGTAAGGGGCGGTGACCTTGTAGACGACCTCTGTTTCGGGCTCGATCGTGCAGAACCCGTGCAGGAAGCCGGGCGGGATCCAGAGCTGGGCGCCGTTGGCGGCGGAGAGTTCGGCAGCGGCAAAGTGGCCGAAGCTCGGTGAGCCGTGGCGGATATCGACCGCGACATCCCAGATCGCGCCGCGGATGCAGCGGACGAGCTTGCCCTGGACAAAGGGGGCGATCTGGCAGTGCAGGCCGCGGATGGTGCCGGGGCGGGTGGAGGAGGAATGGTTGTCCTGCACGAAGGATTCGGTGAAACCGAGGGCGTCCAGCTTCGCCTGATTCCAGGTTTCGCTGAACCAGCCGCGGGAATCGGCGAAGCGTGGCGGGGTGACGAGCTTCACCTCGGGGAGGTTGAGGGACTCGATCATGCCGCCTCTCCATCCGCAAGTTCGTGCAACACGCGGCCGAGCGCGGTCTTGCCGAGGAGGGCGGCGTGATGGCGCAATGTGTCGGCATAGATGAAGCCCATGCGGAAGGCGACTTCCTCGGGGCAGCCGACAAGCTGTCCCTGGCGCGCCTGGATGGTCTGCACGAAGGTTGCGGCCTGGAGCAGGGAGTCGGGAGTGCCGGCGTCGAGCCAGGCGGTGCCGCGGCCGAGGCGCTCGACGGTGAGCGAACCGTCGTCGAGATAGAGGCGGTTGAGATCGGTGATCTCGAGTTCGCCGCGCGCCGAGGGGCGGATGCGGTGGGCGAACTCCGTCACCCGGTGATCA
>NZ_NCAS01000102.1:0-1243 GCF_002255515.1 Acidiphilium sp. 20-67-58
GAATAATCCCGTAGCCAGGCGAAACGGGAGCGGCGCAGCTCGGGATCAACCGTCAGCAGTTCGGTCAGAGCGGCTCGCTCCGCATCGGACATCCCGGTTGCCAGCGCTTCGAATGTTTTCTTGCGAGCTTGGGCACGGGCGGCCAATCCAATCCGCTCAAGCACCATCGCCGGGGGAAGCACGACGCCGATCGTCCTCAGATGCGCAAGGATCGCCAGGATGATGGGTTCTCCCCGATCAGTAGCCCATGCCACATCACAGCCGATGCGGAGCGAACTGCGCCAATCGTTCAGCCCGAAGCTGCGCAGGCCCAGGTATTTCTGTAGTTCCACGGCATGCCCACGGCGTGTCTGGTCCCTGTCTGCATAATCAGCAAAAATGGCTGCTGGCACACCAATTTGATGGGCTACAAAGGCGATCATGGCCGCTGGTGGCTGGGTGGTAGGCCCCAAGCCAAACCCCGGATATCGAAGAAGGCATAGCTGGACCGCGCAGCCGAGCCGATTAACCGAACGCCGCTTCGTGCGGATGAGCGCGAGGTCATCCATACCGAGGGTGAAATGACGGACCATCTCGGAGAGATCCGTTGGGATCGAGAACAGGCGGATTCGCTGCTCTGAGGATAGCAGGGTGCGGGTAGACATCTTGGCGTCCCGTCAATGATGGCACGCCGTTCATAAACTGCTTGCCTTTTAAAGCAATTCTGCAACAGGATATTGAAAGGAAAATTCCGAGGAATTGCCGTGACCGTGAAAACCGTTCGCAAACGACCGTTTGTGAAATCAACCAAGCCAGCAAGTGTCGGTGTATTGCTTGGCTATGCCCGTGTGTCCAAGGGTGACGAGCAGAACAACGCTCTGCAAACAAAGGCGCTCAAGGTTGCCGGTTGCCGGCGTTTGTTTGAGGAGACAGCGTCTGGAGGACGGTGGGATCGACCCGAGCTGCATCGACTGCTTGATCATCTGCGGGAGGGGGATACCGTCGTTGTCTGGAAGCTCGACCGGCTGTCACGCTCACTGAAGGACGTGCTGCACATCATGGAGCGCATCGCGGAGGCCGGGGCAGGCTTCCGGTCGCTAACCGAGAACATCGACACCACGACGCCGGCTGGCCGAATGATGATGCAGATGGTCGGCAGCTTCGCCGAGTTCGAGCGTGCCATGATCCGGGAACGGACCTCCGCCGGCCTTGCAGCCGCCCGCGCCGAAGGTCGCATCGGTGGGCGTCGCAAGAAGCTCGATGC